>CALWJT010000032.1 GCA_944381075.1 uncultured Clostridia bacterium | reverse complement strand
TCAGTGCACGATCTGGCATTAACTTAACTTACCTAAGTTTACGGTAAGGTCAGGCGCCTGACCTTACTAAATTTTAAAATTTATCATATGTTGAAGGGGGGTGAAATGTTTGAAAACGCTGAAGAAGAAAATGACAAAGCAGAGCAAGCTGGTTTGCCTGTATGCTGTTGAAGGTGGAATGAACTATCAGTGCACGATCTGGCATTAACTTAACTTACCTAAGTTTACGGTAAGGTCAGGCGCCTGACCTTACCAAATTTTAAAAATTTATCATATAATAGGGAGGCTGCTATGAAATTTATTCGAAATATGGCTTTTATGTTTCGATACTCGTGGAAAATAAGTAAAAGAAGTTTTCTGGCGGCCGCAATCCAAATCACCCTTGGCGCCGTGGAGCCGTTTATCTATTTGATCTTTCCGGCGCTGGTAATCGACGAGCTGACCGGGGAGCGGGACTGGAACACCGTTCTTCTTATCATCGGCTTGTTTATCGGGAGCCTTGTGCTGCTGCGCGGGCTTTCCATCGCGTTTAATGTGTTCATCAACATGTCGATCAACCGAAGCGACGTGAAGACAGGACTTTCCTATGCCTATCAGTGTGCCAAAATGGATTATGAGAAGTTGGAGGATGAGAAGGTCCGCAATCTGCAGCAGACGGTTGTAAAACAGGTGCATCCCAACAACTTTATTTTTCTTATCCTGTCCAGCTTTTTGACGAGTTTGATCCAGCTTTTCGGATATGCTTATCTCATTGCCATGCTGCATCCTGTCGTTTTGGCAGTTATTTTTTGCCTTGTCGTTGCCAATTATTTTTTGAATCGGAAGCTTTCCAAAAACGAATATCGGTATCAGCCGACGCTTTCCCGGTATACAAGACTCTTCGACTATCTCTTTGAGACCATGACCAATTTCGACTATGCCAAGGAGGTCAGAGTCAACAGGGCAAAGGAGATATTGTCCGGCAAATTCGACCGGACCGCATCCGATTTCAATACGGACAATAAAAAATTTTTGAAAAAACAGCTTTGGGTCAATATCCTGCTTCGCGTCGTCTCCTTTGTCCAAATGCTTTTTTCTTATGGCTATGTCGCCTATATCGCGATCATGGGAGAGATCTCGGTCGGCGAGTTCAGCCTGTATATCGGCGCGATATACAACCTTTCCGGCGCGTTCAACAATGTCGTGGCGCAGTGCATCAAAATGAAGTTCCTTTCCAAATACATTGATGACTATCATGAATATGAAAATATCGCACTGCCGCAGCATGAGAAAACAGAAATAAACGATATGCCGCAGAAGAATCCGGCCCTCCCGATGTTTGAATTCGAGCATGTCAGCTTTGTTTATCCGAATACCGAAAGGGTCGTTTTGAACGACGTCTCGATCCGGATACATACGGGGGAAAAGCTGTCCATCGTCGGGATGAATGGGGCGGGGAAAACGACCTTTGTCAAGCTGCTCTGCCGCTTTTATTATCCGACCAAGGGGGTTATCAAGTATTATGGCGTCGATATTTCGACCATCAAGCGGGAGGAATATCTGAGGGCGCTTGCGGTCGTATTCCAGGATTTCAAGGTGTTCTCCTTTTCTTTCCTTGAAAATATCGTGCTGAATCAACCGCTCGATGAGGAGAAGCTGGACAGAACGATCCGGGACGCGGGCCTGCAAAGCCGGGTGGATTCATTGCCGAACGGACTTGCCACCAATATCTATAAGGATTTTGATGAAAACGGCATTGAATTTTCCGGCGGGGAAGGTCAGAAGCTCGTCATTGCGAGGGCTTATTATAAGGACGCCCGCTTTGTGATACTGGATGAGCCGACGGCGGCGCTGGATGCGCTGGCGGAAGATGAGATCTATCAGAATTTCAAGGAGATCACCGCCGGCAAGACGTCGATTTTCATTTCGCACCGCTTGGCGTCGACGCGCTTTTGCGATCATATCGCTGTATTTCAGGACGGCAAAATCGTGGAATATGGGGACCATGAAGCGCTGATGCAGCAGAACGGCCTCTATGCCGAAATGTTTGACAAGCAAGCTCAGTATTACCGAGTAAGCGACGGAGGTGCCCAATGAAAAAGAAAGAGTATGGACTGTTTTCCAACTGCGCCTTTTTGCTGAAATTTGCCTATCGAACGAACCGCACGGTTTTCTTTATCAAAGTGCCGCAGATCCTGCTCAACGCGGCGACTCCGTTTATCCCCATCCTTTTTTTGAGGCTGATTTTAAATGAGATCACGATCGGCGGGGATATGGACCGTGTGGTCCTGTATGTCGTGCTGCTGGCGGCGGCTACCTTGGTCACCGGCGTGCTGACTGCCATTTTAAACTATTTTCTGCAGAATCAGCTGGAGCTGACGGTAAGAAAGATCAAAAACCGGCTCGGCAATATCGTAATGGAGATGCCCTACAGCGACGCGGAACAGCCGAAAGTCCGGGATTTTATCCAGCTGGCGCAGGACGGGACCAATTTTTCAAAGGTCTTTGACTATATTTCCAGCATCCTCACCTCCCTTTTGACCATAGCGGGCGTGGCGGCTATCATCATCACCATACAGCCGGTCATTTTTCTTTTTATCGCGCTGGTCGTTATGACAAGGCTGTTTGCCGACAAGAAGAACAGGAAGCTCTGGGATAAGTGGCGTCCCCGCTACGCGCCCATTATGCGGAAGGAGCATTATTATCTCAATGTGATAAGACGGCCGGAGTTCGGCAAGGAGGTCCGGGTGAACAATTTGCAGGAATGGTTCTATGACAAGGCCGATGCGCAAACGGAGATCTATCTTGATACATCGACCAGACACAACAAGGAGATCCAGCGCAACAACATACTGTCGTCCGCCGCGGGTATCCTGCAGGAGGGGGCCGTTTATCTGATCTTGGCCTATAAGGTCGTGTTTCAGGCGATGACGATCGGCGATTTTTCCATGTATACGTCGTCGGTATCTACGTTTTCCAATAACGTAAGGTCGATCGTTACTGCGATTTCTTCGGTCATGCAGACCGGACTGTTCGTGAAGGACTTCCGGTATTGTATCGAGATCGCGGATAAATCCAAAAAAAAGGATGCCGCCGAGGCTTTGGAAGTGGATCCGGAGCATGTGGTCCTGCAGTTTCAAAATGTTTCCTTCAAATATCCCAATACGGACAGATACGTTTTAAAAAATATTTCGCTGACGTTGAACAGCAAGAGCTCGCTTTCGCTTGTGGGTGTGAACGGAAGCGGCAAGACGACATTCGTCAAGCTGCTCTGCCGCATGTACGAACCGACCGAGGGCGAGATTCTATTGAATGGGGTCAATATCAACCGGTATTCGTATGACGACTACATCCGCTTGATCGGAGCGGTTTTCCAAGACTTTAAGCTGTTCAATTTTACAGTGAAAGAGAATGTTTCCCTGGGGGAGGAATGCGACGAAAGTCAGGTGACGGGCGCGCTTGTCAAGATCGGGCTCGGTACCAAGCTGGAGCGCCTTCCCAAGGGCTTGGATACCAATATCAGCAAGGAATTCGACAGCGGCGGAATCGAGTTTTCCGGCGGTGAGGCACAGAAGCTGGCGATGGCGAGAACGCTTTGCAAAAACGCGCCCGTCATTATTTTAGACGAGCCGACGGCGGCGCTCGATCCCATTGCGGAGGCGGAGATCTATTCAAAATTCAACGAGCTCACGAAAAACAAAACGGCGCTCTACATCTCTCACAGACTGTCAAGCTGCAAGTTCTGTGACAAGATCGCGGTGTTGGACCACGGTGAGATCGTGCAGTACGGAACTCATACGGAGCTGATGGCAGAGGGCGGCTTATATGCCAAGATGTGGAATATGCAGGCGCAGTATTATGTGGAGGTGTAACGATGAAAATTGTGATTGTCGACAGCGGCGTCAGACGGTCTCATCCGATTTTGAAGGGCAAGAGGATAGAATCCCTGCAATATGAGCAGGGAAGCGTCGTTCCGGCGCCTTGGGACAATGATTCCTACGGACACGGAACCGCCGTTGCGGCAATCATCAGCCAATGCCATGCAGATGCGGAGCTTACGGTGATCGGGATACCCGGTCTTGAAGAGGGGCTTGAGGAGAGCGACCTGATCTGGGTGCTCCGCTATATCAGGGAGACGCAGCACGCCGATATCGTCAATCTGAGCCTTGGTCTCAACGTCTGCGAGCAGTATGAGGATCTGTATCAGGCCTGCAGGGCTTTGACAGATGACGGTACGGTCATCCTTTCTGCTTTTGACAACTTTGGGGCTATTTCGTATCCTGCGGCATTTGACAATGTAATCGGTGTCATTTCCGGTCAGAATACCGATCGAACCTGTGATTTCGAGTTCATCGAGGATCCGGTCGTCAATCTTGGCGCCAAAGGCGGCCTGCAGCGTGTGGCATGGTCACAGCCGGATTATATCATGATAAGAGGGAACAGCTTCGCCTGTGCGCATGCGACCGTACAGGCGGTGCAGTTCATGTCGGAAGGCGTGAAAACGAGGGAGGCGCTGCTGGAGAGATTTCGCGAGATTGCGATTCACAAGTACGAAGCGCCCTCCTGCGTGCCCTCCTCCGGCAAGCGCTTTGAGATCGAGCGCGCCGCGCTGTTTCCCTTTAACAAGGAGATGCACAGCCTCGTTCGATATCATGACCTGCTCTCGTTTCAGATCTGTGAAATTTATGATACCAAATATTCGTCGACGGTGGGAGCGACTACGGCGCATTTGCTCAAGGATGATTCGGTCCAGAATATTCTGATAAAAAATATAAGCAATATCGATTGGGACCGCTTTGACACGCTCATTTTAGGACATACGGACGAATTGTCTTCGCTTGTGAAGCTCTCGGATCTCAAGGATTCCTTGATCGAACAGGCGCTTCAAAGAAAGAAAAAAGTATATTCCTTTGACGCCGTCCCTCAGTATGAGAACAATGAAAATGTTTACTTCCCCTGCGTAAGGGAGGTGCTGCCGAATCGATTCGGCATGCTGTATCATCTGTCGAAGCCGGTTTTGGGCGTTTTCGGCACGAGCTCCCGTCAGGGAAAATTCACCCTGCAGTTGAAATTGCGCCAGATGCTGCTCGCGGCAGGATACAAGGTCGGACAGATCGGTACGGAACCGAGCTCCCTGTTATACGGAATGGACGATGTCTTTCCCATGGGGTATCATTCTACCGTGTCCATTCAGGGATTTGACGTGATAAAATACCTGAACGACAGAATGAACGCGCTGTGCCGGCAGCAGAAGGACATTATTTTGGTTGGCTCTCAGTCGGGCTCGGTCACTTTTGATTTTGGCAATCTGATCCAGTATAATATCCCTCAGTACGAATTTTTGGTCGGGACACATCCGGACGCGGTGATATTATGTGTCAATCCCTATGACAGCCTGCAATATATAGAACGGACCATCGATTTTATCGAATCGAGCGTCGGCTGCGAGGTCATTTCGCTGGTTGTCTTTCCAATGGATATCCGAGACGGCTGGGCGGGGATATATAGCTCCAAGCAGCCGCTCGCGGAGGAAAAATACCGAAAAATAAAGGAGATGCTGTCAGAAAAATTCGAGGTCCCCGTCTTTCGGCTTGGCGCCGAGGAGGATATGCGGCAGCTATTTCAGGTGGTTGTCGACTTTTTTTGACAGACTTCAAACCATCCATAAAAAGGCTGATTTTGTTTCAAGGATATGGGGATGGGTGCTATGACAAAACTAAAAATCGAGGCAAATCCTATTATAGGTACTTATCAAAGCTATGCGCTGCCGCTTTCCGCCCTGCTGGCGAATAAACCGGATGTGCTATATTTTGTCCTCAATAATTTTACACAGTTGACTTACAGAAAGGGGAAGAGTATTCCTTTTAATTTCTATTATCCGTCATTTGACAGCTGGACGTGTGTTGACATCCACAATATCATAAGAGGCGACTATGCGAAGCATTGGAGCCTTTCCGTTGTCGATTGTGTCAAACGCTCTATCGATAACGGCGGTTATGTTTATTCTATGGTGGACGAATATTATGTCCCGCATCGGAATACTTATCAAAGATCCCATTTTATCCACGATATTTTGATTTATGGATACGATGAACATACGTTGTGCGCGCTGGGATATGATGAACATGGACATTACGTGGAAACGACGCTGTCCGACAAGGAATTCGACGATGCTTTTCATGCCGTACAGCCGGGACGGTATACCGTGTTTTTCTCGTATGCCTCCTACAATCAGTATCATTTTGAGCCTGAATTCAACCTTCAAATGATAAGGGATTATGTGGAATCCCAGCCTACGTCATGGATCGTTCCGTTTACTGCCGTTCATCGGGAGGGGGCGTGGGGGATGGAGGCGGTGCTTGATATGCTTGAGCATTCGAAACAAACCATCATGGAAGGGAAAAAGCTGGATATCCGGTTTTTCAACCTCTATTTAGAGCATAAAAAGCTGATGGATTTAAGAATACGTCTGCTTCTGGAAGCGTGGAATAGAAAGGATTTTGTTGATTATACCCATATCTATGAGGATGCTGTCACCATGAAAAATCTGGCGATAAAAGCAAACGTGATGCGCAGCGCTTCCGCTTTTGATAAAATAGAGAAAATGCTCCGTAAAAATTTATCGGAGGAAAGGGAAATTTTGAACGCCGTGCTGGCGATGGGCGGTTCTCCGAACGGGCTTTAATAAAACGGGAAAAACTCCTTTGCTATATGCAGCGTGCGGACAATTCCCGCTTCGATTGCCAAAATCAAAAAGCCGCTTATGCTTGGGAATCACAAGCGATGGAGCGGCTTTCTTTATATGTATTTTGCAGAAAATAAGAAGCTTTTGGAACTAAAAAACAGCCGCACCGTATGGATGCAGCTGTTTTTTATTGAATTTATCTTGCAAAAAAGAGAAATATTTGATATACTTATGGTAACTTAAGCACGATGACGGTGACGGGCGCCATAGGGAACGTGCGAACACGTTCTCATATGATTCATGGAGAAGATGGGACTCGATGACCTCTTCTTCTGCTGTTCATATGATGCGAATTTTAGGAGGTTTCCATGAGCCGTGATGCGAAATCCGTAATCCGAAAGTATTTTCTCGTATGTGGTTTCAGTGCATTTGTTCTGTTTGCGATCTTCATAACTTTGATTGTTGTATTCCATTCCATATGGATGTGGACTACGATAGCTTTTGTATTGTTTTTTTGTGTGGTTGAACGCATTGTCATTCGAAAGATTGCAAATCATTATATCCATTCTATATTATTTCAAGATTTGGATGCGGAAAAATATAAGGAAGTTTTGACGGGAAGCAAATTCTTTTTCCCGCCGGCCTTCTGCCGGTTGATGGGAGCGTATTGCTCCGGAGATTATCAGACTACGGTCGATATATGTGAAAAACGGCTTCGGGGCAAACTCAAACCCAGGAATGCGTTTTTCTGCTTGTCATTGTTAGCGTGCGTTTATTTTGAAACAAGAAATTTTGAAGAATTAAAGACGATTTGCGATAGATATCAAGCTGTTTTGAGCCAATTAAACGGAAAAAATTTGAAGGACACTCCCCTGATGTATTTTATGCAGTTATATTCGAATGGAGATTATGATGCATGCAAAAAACTGATCGAGGAGGGGCGTAGAAACGAGCGGGCTTGGATTTTACAGATCATTCGCGATCGGCTGTATTATGCCGTTGTCGTTTATGAATTGGGTCAGACAGAGGAGGCGAGGTCATATTTTGCGGAGATCATGGAGAGAGCTCCCAAATTGAATTATGCCTCGCTGGCAAAAAGATACATAGATGCGATCGATTCTTCGGATAAAAGCGCGCTTGCTTATCCGAAATTGATTCCCACTCCCAATTATGTTTTATATACGCCAAAACAACTGTCGGTAAGACGCGGAATTCGAGTCGTGCGATACGTGTTGCTGGGAGTGCTGCTTGCGGCAAGTATTTATTCTATCTTTTCAAGCAATAGCTTTGACAGAAAATTGAATGACGCCATACAAGCTCAAAATGCTTCATACCAATTGGTTGACTATTTTCCTATTGCATATGAGGATGAATATCTCGCTACAATGTGCCTGGTGAGTTCCCCCGACGGTTTGGCGGAGGGATATGTTGGGACTTATGATGAAGGGAAAACGTTTTCTTTTTTTGTTATGGAAGAGAAATTGAAGGTAGGGACTTATTATTTTCAAAGAGCCGGTGACAGTGATTTTTACATCGGATTTCAAATATATGAAGAAAAAGAAAGTCTGCCGGAGGATTCCTACAAAACGATAGAATATGAGATCGATGGCGATGTTCGATATTTCTGCATTGAATATATTGTGAAATTGTTTTAAAATACGTGTTTAATGTTTCAAGAGAATCCGAATAAAACAAAAAGTGAAAATGTAAAAGACAGCAATCTTTCAGCTCAAGAATATATATTAAAATATATCCGGTCTCATGGTGCAGCGTACCACGTGGTGATTGTGGTATCGTAGTAAAACGAATGAAAATTCAACGGATAAAAATGATTTTGGAGAAAAAACAGCCGTCCAATGGAAATTGGACGGCTGTGTGCTTCGATTAGGTCGGAAATTATTTGTTTCCTTCGCTTTCCTTGATGGCGGCCTGAGCTGCAGCAAGTCTTGCAATCGGCACGCGGAACGGAGAACAGGATACATAGGTGAGTCCGATTCTGTGGCAGAACTCTACCGTAGACGGATCCCCGCCGTGCTCGCCGCAGATTCCGAGCTTGATGTCGGGACGTGTCTTGCGTCCGAGCTCGCACGCCATCTGAACGAGCTTGCCGACACCGGTCTGGTCGATCTTGGCAAACGGATCGTTCTCATAAATCTTCTTTTCATAGTAAGCGCCGAGGAACTTCCCAGCATCGTCACGGCTGAAGCCGAACGTCATCTGGGTCAGGTCGTTCGTACCGAAGGAGAAGAATTCCGCATCCTTGGCGATTTCGTCGGCTGTCAGAGCAGCGCGCGGGATCTCGATCATGGTTCCGACCTTGTAGTGCATATCGGAACCGGCAGCCTTGATCTCTGCATCCGCGGTCTCGCAGACGATGGTCTTGACATAGTGAAGCTCCTTGAGCTCGCCGACAAGCGGGATCATGATTTCCGGAACAATGTTCCAGTCCGGATGCTTCTTTTTCACGTTGATAGCGGCACGGATCACGGCCTTGGTCTGCATTCTCGCGATCTCCGGATAGGTGACGGCAAGACGGCAGCCGCGGTGTCCCATCATCGGGTTGAACTCATGCAGGGAAACAATGATCGCCTTGATGTCGGCAACCGTCTTTCCTTGGCTCTTGGCAAGGAGCTCGATGTCCTTTTCTTCGGTGGGAACGAATTCGTGAAGCGGCGGATCCAGGAAACGGATGGTGACAGGACGTCCTTCCATCGCCTCATAGAGCTCCTCGAAGTCGCCCTGCTGCATCGGCAGGAGCTTTTCGAGTGCTGCTTCTCTCTGCTCGACCGTGTCGGAGCAGATCATCTCGCGGATGGCGGCGATTCTGTCGCCCTCAAAGAACATATGCTCCGTGCGGCAAAGTCCGATGCCCTCGGCGCCGAGCTCGAACGCTTTCTTTGCGTCGCGCGGGGTATCGGCGTTGGTTCTGACCTGAAGTCTGCGGTATTTGTCTGCCCAAGCCATGATCCTTCCGAATTCTCCGCTGATGGTGGCGTCGACCGTCGGGATCTCCCCGTCGTAAATGTTGCCGGTGGAGCCGTCGATGGAGATATAATCTCCCTCATGATAGGTCTTGCCTGCCAGAACAAATTTCTTGTTTTCCTCGTCCATATTGATGTCCGAGCAGCCGGAAACGCAGCATGTTCCCATTCCGCGCGCAACGACCGCCGCATGGGAGGTCATACCGCCGCGCACGGTAAGGATGCCCTGAGAGGCCTTCATGCCCTCGATATCCTCGGGAGAGGTTTCAAGCCGCACCAGAACGACCTTCTTGCCGGCAGCCTTCCACGCTTTCGCGTCCTCGGCGGTGAATACGATCTGACCGCAGGCGGCGCCGGGAGAAGCAGCGAGCGCCTTCGCCACGGGCTTTGCAGCCTTGAGCGCCTTGGGATCGAACTGCGGATGGAGCAGGGTATCCAGGTTGCGAGGATCGATCATGAGTACCGCCTGCTTTTCGGTGATCATGCCCTCGTCCACAAGGTCGCATGCGATCTTCAGAGCGGCCTTTGCGGTTCTCTTGCCATTACGGGTCTGGAGCATGTAGAGATGCCTGTCCTCGATGGTAAACTCCATATCCTGCATGTCGTGATAGTGATTTTCCAGCGTTTTGCAGATGGTCTGGAACTGCTCGAATACCTCCGGCATGATTTCCGCCATCTTGGCGATCGGCATCGGCGTGCGCACGCCGGCGACGACATCCTCGCCCTGTGCGTTCATCAGGAACTCGCCCATCAGCTTCTTTTCGCCGGTCGCGGGGTCGCGCGTAAAGGCGACGCCGGTTCCGGAGGTTTCGCCGAGGTTGCCGAACGCCATCATCTGGACGTTGACGGCCGTACCCCAGGAATAGGGGATATCGTTGTCGCGGCGGTATACGTTCGCGCGCGGGTTGTCCCACGAACGGAACACGGCCTTGATGGCGCCCATGAGCTGTTCCTTCGGATCGCTCGGGAAATCTGCGCCGATCTTTGCCTTATATTCGGCTTTGAACTGCTCGGCAAGCTTTTTGAGGTCGTCGGCGGTGAGCTCTACATCCTGCGTCACGCCCTTTTCCTCTTTCATTTTGTCGATGAGCTGCTCGAAATATTTCTTGCCGACCTCCATGACGACGTCGGAATACATCTGGATGAATCTTCTGTAGCAGTCGTAGGCCCAGCGGGGATTGCCGGACTTTTTCGCCATGACCTCAACCACCTCTTCGTTGAGACCAAGGTTCAGAATGGTATCCATCATGCCGGGCATGGACGCTCTTGCGCCGGAGCGCACGGAAACGAGAAGCGGATTTTCGAGGTCGCCGAACTTTTTGCCGGTGATCTTCTCCATTTTCTCGATGTATTCCATGATCTGCGCCATGATTTCCTCGTTGATCTGCTGCCCGTCCTCATAGTACTGCGTGCAGGCTTCCGTTGTGATGGTGAAGCCCTGCGGAACCGGAAGACCCAGATTTGTCATTTCAGCAAGGTTTGCGCCTTTACCGCCGAGAAGCTCGCGCATGTTCGCGTTGCCCTCGGTAAATAGGTAGACGTATTTTTTTGCCATTGTTGTTTTACCTCCGAGATTTTTTGGTTTTAACGGTTAAAATTTGAAATAAAACCTTTCCGATACGGTATTATAACACAAACTTTCGGCGATATCTACACTTTTTATAAAAAATTTATAAAATATACAAAAAAATACACAAATCCCGGGAGAGAATGAAAAAGTATCTTGAAAAACGTTTTGTTTCCGTGTAAAATATCATTACCGCGGTAGAAAAGCCGTGGCCATTTTTGTGTAAAAAGAGGATGCTGTCCCGCGCCGTATCCGCGGACGCGGCGGCATGGGACGGATACGCTGGGGAGGCTTCGATGTCGATAGATGCTCTGTTTGAAAAGATAAGGTCTGCGCGGATGCCGGCGGGAAAGCCGGAATATCTGATCGCGGGACTCGGGAATCCCGGCAGGGAATATGCCGAGACGCGGCATAATGCCGGCTTCATGGCGGCCGATTTTCTCGCGGACATGCTGAAAGTGAAGATCGACCGGGCGAAATTCGATGCGCTCTGCGCGGACGCCGTCATGGCCCAGAAGCGCGTGCTCCTCATGAAGCCGCAGACGTATATGAACGCTTCTGGGATCGCTGTTTCGGCTGCGGCGGACTATTATAACATCCCGCCGGCGCATATCATTGTGCTGTGTGATGATATCACGCAGGCGCCGGGAAAGCTTCGTATCCGCCGCAGCGGGAGCGCCGGCGGCCATAACGGGCTCAAAAGCATCATCGGCATGCTGGACGGCGAGAATTTCCCGCGCATCCGCCTCGGCGTCGGGGAAAAGCCTTCTCCCGATTACGATCTTGCGGCATGGGTGACGGGAAAATTTTCCGAGACGGACAAAAAGGCGCTGGTCTCCCGCTTTGAGGACGTATATCATGCGCTGGAGCTGCTTCTTGTCGGCGATTTCGAGCGTGCGATGTGCCTTTACAACGGAGGATAGCGGATTCCCTGTCAGACGGGGAAGGCCTTTCGAGGGGACGGGACGGCGGTCCTTTTCGCATACGAGGGCATTTTGACAGAGCCGTGGACAGAGCGGACAGGACTTTGCGGGGGCTTCTCCGGCGGTGTACGGAGACTGCCGGAGAGAGAAATGGCTTTGTCCGGCGCAATTCGGCGTTGCCGGAAGGATTCGGGACAAGGCTTTTGCCGCGCTGCTCCCTGTGCGTCTCCGGCTTTGGGCCCGTCCGTGGTTTTAGATCGATAAAGGAGGGAAGAGAGAGCGATGAATCTTCTGCTTGAGCGCATTCGGCAGAATCGGGAATATGGAGAGATCATGAAAGCGCTGCGCGCCCGTACAGGTGCGGCAAGGCGGTATCCGTCGCTTGTGACGGGGCTGTGCGAGGGAGCAATGGAGGCATTTCTCGCCGCTTGTGTCAATGATGTGGAAAACGGACATCCGGCGCTTGTTGTGGCGCCGGATGAGAAAAGCGCGGCGCGTCTGTTTTCGGCGCTGTCCGCATTTGGACTGCGCGCCGCCCTTTATCCGGAACGGGACCCCGTGCTTTACAACATCGTTTCCTCTCATGAGCTGGAGCATGAGCGCATTGCGGTTTTGACGGAGCTTGTGCAGGAGAAGCTCGATGCGGTCGTCACAACGCCGACCGCGGCGCTTTCCTATACCATTCCGGAGGAAACGCTGCGCAAGGCGACAAAGCTGCTTTGTGTCGGCGATACGGCGGGCATGGATTCGCTTGCGGAATTTCTTTCGCAGGCGGGTTATGTACGTGCTGATCTTGTGGACGGAAAAGGGCAGTTCAGCATCCGCGGCGGGATCATAGATATTTTTCCGCCGCATCTGCCGTCCCCCGTGAGAATGGAGCTGTTCGGGGACGAGATCGACCAGATCGGCTATTTTGACGTCATGACACAGAGAAAGACGGAAAATCTTTCTCAGGTCATGATCACATGCGCAAGAGAGATCCTGATTTCTGAGGAAAAGAGAAAGGGTCTTGCCGCTTTGATTCGGACGGCCTCCGGCAAAGCCGGCTCGCCGGAGGTCTCCGCTTCTCTCATGCACGAATACGAGGCGCTTGTGACGGGCATGGAGATCTCCTTTTCCGACAAGTACATTTCTTACCTCTATCCGGAAAAGATCACGCTGCTCGATTATTTTGGGCCGGATACGCTGACCTTCGCCGTGGAGACGCCGGCGATCCTTGACAGGCTCCGCGCGGACGAGGCCCATATGCTGGAAACGACGGGAGAGCTGCTGAAATCCGGCCTTCTGCTGCCGAAATACTGCACATTTTCCGCCGAAAACGCACAGCTGCTCGCTTTTTTTGAGGGACGCGGCGCCCTTCTTGTCAACAATTTCGTTTCCCAGTATCCGGGGAAGCTTGCCGGCATGTATTCAATCTCCGTTCGTCCCACGCCTTCCGCTTCCGGCGATTTTGCCCTGCTCTCGGAGGATCTTTCCTCCTTTTTGAGGGGAAAATACACGATCCTGCTGCTTTGTGAGAACGAAGCTGAGGCCTTGTCCATGAAGGCTATGCTTGCGGAAAAGGAGATCCCTGCGGTCTATTCTCCGACGCCGGATATGGAGGCCTTCCCTGAAACGGTGTCCGTGACGGTCTTTGACAGCCGCGGTTTCGAGATGCCGGCGGAAAAATTTGTGTGTATTTCTCTTTGCTCCGGCGGAACCAAAACGGAGAAGGCCATCCGGCGCCGCGCCGCCAAAAATGCCAAAGCCTCCTCCAAAAATCAGGAAAAGATCCTTTCCTATGCCGACCTTGAGTTCGGAGACTATGTGGTGCATGAGGTCCACGGCATCGGCATCTATAAGGGCCTTGAGAGCATCAGAAATTACGACGGCGTGCGCCGGGACCATATTAAAATCCAATATTCCGGTACGGACGTGCTGTATGTCCCATGTGAACAAATCGATACCGTGTCCAAGTACATCGGCGCCGCGGCGGAAAACGGGACGCTGAAGCTTTCCAAGCTCGGCGGCGCGGAGTGGGGCAGGACCAAGGCGCGCGTGCGCAGCGAGGTCAAAAGCATGGCAAAGGAGCTGATCGCACTCTATGCGCAGCGTCTGCGCCGTCCCGGCTTTGCCTTTTCGCCGGACGACGATGTGCAAAGGGAATTCGAGTCCACCTTTGAATACGAAGAGACGGACGCGCAGCTTGTCGCAGCCGACGACATCAAAAAGGATATGGAAAAGCCGGTCCCGATGGACCGCCTGCTCTGCGGGGACGTCGGCTTCGGCAAAACGGAGGTCGCGCTCCGAGCCGCCTTCAAGGCGGTATCCGACTCTAAGCAGGTGGCGATTCTGGTCCCCACGACCATTCTCGCCATGCAGCACTACAGCACGATCTCCGCACGCATGCGCGGCTTTCCTGTGAAGGTCGCCTATCTTTCGCGCTTTAAGTCGGGCGCGGAGCAGGAAGCAACGCTGCGTGCCCTGCGCCGCGGCGATATCGACATTATTGTCGGGACCCACCGGCTGCTTTCGTCGGACGTCGTGTTCCGCGACCTTGGACTTGTCATCATCGACGAGGAACAGCGCTTCGGCGTCGCCCATAAGGAAAAGCTCAAGCAGATTTGCGGGAACGTGGATGTGCTGACGCTGACGGCGACGCCGATCCCGCGCACGCTCAATATGGCGATGACTTCTATCCGGGATATGTCAGTGCTTGACGAGGCGCCGGAGGACCGGCTTCCGGTGCAGACCTATGTGCTGGAGCATGACGATATCGTCATTTTCGAGGCGATCCGGCGCGAGCTTCACCGCGGCGGACAGGTGTTCTATCTCTATAACCGGGTAGAGACCATCCGTGAAAAGGCGGCGAAGCTGTCAAGGCAGTTTCCGGAGGCGGTCGTCCGCTTTGCGCACGGGCAGATGGAAAAGGATGAGCTTGCGGACATCTGGCAGGCGCTGGTGGATGGGGAAATCGATATCCTCGTCTGTACGACCATCATCGAGACGGGCGTCGACGTGCCGAACGCCAATACGCTGATTATCGAAAATGCCGACCGCATGGGACTTTCCCAGCTTCATCAGATCAGGGGACGGGTCGGACGCTCTGCCAGACGTGCGTACGCCTATTTTACTTATCCCGAGGGGAAAGTGCTGACCGACGTCTCTGCGAAGCGCTTGCAGGCGATCCGGGATTTTACGGAATTCGGCTCCGGCTTCAAGATCGCTCTTCGCGACCTTGAGATCCGGGGGGCCGGCGACGTACTCGGCGCAAGGCAGCACGGACACATGGAGAGCGTCGGCTACGACATGTACCTGAAGATCTTGAACGAGGCGGTCTTAGAGGAGAAGGGGATCGAGCCGAAGGAGAAGATCGAATGCGTCGTCAATATCGGCAGAGATTCCTATATCCCCGAAAGCTATATCCCCTCGGCGGCACAGCGGATCGACATTTATAAAAAAATCGCGTCCATCGAAAATGAAAAGGATGTGGATGACATCGCGGACGAGCTGCTTGACCGGTATGGAGACCTGCCGGCATCGGTGGAAACGCTGCTCTCCATCTCGCTTGTACGGGAAATGGCGTGCGAGTGCGGCTTTGTTCAGATCGACGAAAAGCAGCATGACGTCGTGATTTATCCGAAGGAGCTCGACGTGCTGACATGGTCTGAGATGAGCGGCCTCTATCCGGGGAGGATCGTCATACGGCCGACCGACAGGCCGCATGTTCTATGCAAGGGACGGCGCGGGGAGCCTGTTTTTGCCTTTCTCGACGGTTTGTTAAAAAATTATATACAATTAAAATCAAAAAAAGTGTAGATTTTTTTGCGTTTGCCATGTATAATATTGAAATGAAAATCACACCCCGTGTCGATTTTTCGTATGACAAACATTTTAAGGAGAATGAAAAATGAAAAAACGAAGTTTGTTTCTGAAGCTGTTGGCTGCTGCGCTTTGTGCCTCTATCCTTGTCGCGGTGCTTGCCGGCTGCGGCTCGGCGCGCACGCTGATGTCTTTGACGATAGACGGAAAAACCTATACGATCGATACCGATGAGCTGGAGCTTTTAATGAAGATCCGCAAGCTTGACATCTGCTGTGCGAGCCTTGTGACAAGAAGCACGGACAATTCCTCCTTCTGGGGCAAGGAGACGGAGGACGGCGAGACCTATGAGGAATTTTACAAGAACCTTGTGATGGACCAGATGCGTGCCGTTCTCGTGGAAAAATATTTGTTCGATGTGAACGGGCTTTCGATTTCCGAGGACAAGATCGACGGATATAAATCCAGCATCAAGACCCAGAATGAGCTTTACGGCGGCAGAGGCGCTTATAAGCAGTACTTTGGCTATACGGCTTCCGACTATTACAATGTGTATATGATGATGGTCGCCCGTTCGGAGGCGGTCTCCGAATTCCTCTGCGGTGAAAACGGCGAATATAAGGTGACGGCGGAGGACCTGGAGACTTATTATACGGAAAACTACGTCGGCTACCAGTTCATCATGCTGGATATGGAGAACAAGGTAAAGCGCGATGAGGACGGCAACCGTGTCGTCGCAACCGAAGAGGACGAGGACGGCAATGAGGTCGAGCTCGAAGAGTATGAGACCGAGGAGCTGACCACAGAAGAGAAGGAAGAAAAACAGACACTGGGGCAGCTCATTCTCGATGAGCTGGAAGACGGGGCGAGCTTCGAGGATATGATTGCGGAATATTCCGATGCCTATTATTCTGTAGAGTTCCCCGAGGGCATGTTTGTGCTGAAGGAGGGGACCTTTATCGACAGCACCGTGACCGAAGCGATCAAGGATCTTGAGGTCGGCGAATATACCGACGAGGTTATCAGCGTCAACAGCGACAGATATCAGTATATCGTAAAGCGGGTAGAGCTGAAGCCTGCCGTATATGAGGACGAGGATTATCTCGAGATGTTTGAGGACTATGAAGATGCCGTTATGATGGATAAGTACGAGAACTACATCGAAACGTATTTCGATCAAATTACCGTAGATACGACGATCGCTGCGGAGTACACGATGGAGGATACCTTCCTCTCTACCTATGCAGACCTGTATTATCAGCAGTATTTGGCAAGCATCATGGGCTCGAGTTCCTGACGGATCGCTTTGTGTTTGGATTTGTAAAGCCCTTTATTCCGAACCTGCGGGTAAAGGAGTATGAATACTACCGGAGCGTTTACTGCGGTCTTTGCCGTTCCATGAAAAGGCATACGGGAGAGATATCCCGCGCGACGCTCAGCTATGATATGACGTTCTTTGCGCTTTTGCGGCTTGCTCTGTCTGGAGAGGATATTTCCATTCGGCGAAAGCGGTGTGCGGCGCATCCGATGCGTGCCCGTCCTATGATGTGTGACAACGCATCGTTGGAGTATGCGGCGTATATCAGCGCGATTCTTGTATATTATAAATTACAGGATACGCGGGCGGATGAGCACGGCGCCAAGAAGCTTGGCGCCGCCGTGCTGTCCCCCTGCGCGTCGGCAATGAGGCGCAGATCGATGCGCGTATATGAAACGGCCGACAGCGTTGTTGGCGAGGCGATGAGGGAGATATCATCTTTGGAAAAAGAGCGGTGTCCGATCCCGGATATGCCGGCCGATTGCTTCGGAAGGATGCTGGGGACGCTGCTCGCCTGCGGACTTGAGACAAGAGAGGCTGCCATTGCGCAGGAGATCGGACTCCATACGGGACGCTGGGTCTATCTGGCAGACGCCGTATGCGATTATCCGCAGGACAAGAAAAGCGGCTCCTACAATCCGTTTTTATATGCGTTTCCGGAGGAAGCACAGATGGAAGATTTCCGAAGGACGATGATGCGGGGCGTGCTGTCGATGGAGACAGATGCGATCGCGCGTTCTGTCCTGCTGATCGATTTTGAGGACCGCCTGCTGCTGCGCAGATGTATAGAAAATATTATCGAAGACGGCATGGAGAGCGCACTTTCCATGGCAGTCGGAAAGGAGAAAACGGATGGCGAAGGATCCGTATAAAGTACTTGGCATCGACCGCAATGCAAGCGACGAAGAAGTCAAAAAGGCTTATCGTGAGCTTGCAAGAAAATATCATCCTGACAATTACGCCAATACGCCTCTTTCCGAGCTTGCCGATGAAAAAATGAAGGAAATCAACGAGGCGTATGAAACCATCCAGAAAATGAGAAAATCCTCCTCCGGCAGTTCCTATTATGGAGACGCCGAGAACGGCGGAAGAGAATATGGGGGCGGCTTTGCCGGGATTCGCAGCTATATCGCCCAGCAGAATTATTATGAGGCGGATATCCAGCTCAATGCGGTTCCCGCGGGGGAGAGAAATGCCGAGTGGTATTATCTGAAGGGGTGTGTATTTGCCGGACGGGGATGGTATTTTGAGGCGGCCAAGTATTTTGATAATGCGTGCCGGCTGGATCCCTCCAATGACGAATACCGTGCGGCGGCAGAAAATATCCGCAACCATACTTCGACGACGAGACGATCGAACGGCGATGACGCCGTATGCAATCTCTGCGGCGGGCTCCTTTGCGCGGACTGCTGCTGTGAATGCTGCGGCGGCGATCTCATATCCTGCTGTTGAGTATGAAAAAGACAAAAAAAATTGCGGTATCCGCCCTGCTTGCGGCTTTTGGCGTGGTCATCCTATATCTGGGCGCGCTTGTTGACGTACTTGACCTTTCGGTGGCGATCCTCGCTTCTTTTCTGATCCTTTTTTGCACGGCGGAGCTGGGGTATTCTTCTGCACTCTCCGTATGGCTTGTCACCTCGCTTTTGTCGCTCCTGCTTCTTCCCAACAAAGCGCCGGCGCTTCTTTATGCGGCGCTGTTCGGCTATATGCCGGTGACAAAATTCCTTTTTGAACGGCTCGGAAAGTGGATTTCCTGGATACCCAAGCTGCTGCTTTTTAACGCGGCTGCCGCAGCCGTCGGCTATTTCGGATGGGAGCTGCTTGGATTTACAACGGAAAATCGCTTCGGGCTTTCGGCCGGATGGATGATTGCGGCTTACCTGCTTCTTGCCAATGCCGTTTTTGTCATCTGCGATATTTTGTATACGAGACTCGTTTTGATTTATCTGAAAAGATACCGGAATAAAATCCGGAAATACCTGAAATAAAATCACTCATCCCGTCATAAAATGAACGGGAGAGTGATTTTTTTATGAAATTTCGTATCTTGCTTCTTATGATCGCGGCTGTTTTCCTCGTTTCCTGTACAGCATCGCCTTGGGAAGACAGGGGCGATGCGGAACAGGTGCTGTGCGGTCTGCTGTCCCGTTTCGAGCTTCCCGCCGGCGTCGTATACAGCGATGCTCAGGGAGCGGAATATCCTCTGACGGATTCCCTGATCGAAAGAATGTTCTCGGATGGATACGGCGTGCCGGCGTTTCAGTATGTCGTCTCCTGCGCCGTCTATACTTCCCGGCACTTTACCGAGCATGAAATCGTTGTGGCAAAGCTTTGTGACCGTTCGCACCGGGAAGAGGTGATGAATCTTTTCCGGCGTCGTGCAGAGAAAAAAGAGAACGCCGTCGTATATGCCGACGGCGTATATGTATATCTGATCTGCACGGACCGGAACGAGGATATTAGGAAAGCACTTCGATGACGGGCGCCTTTCCGCAGAAGCGCTTCCGGAAAAACGCGATGGCGTCCGCGTTCCCGCAAAGGCAAAGCGGGACAGGGAGAAACGGCGCCTCCTCCAGAACGGTGTCCGCCTGTGCGCGCGAATCCATACGTATATAAAGAAAGCCATGCCTGTCCGCCATTTCTGCGGCATTATTGGGAAAATCTTCGCTGGGAACGAGCGGAGCCGGCAGGGAATCCCTTTGAATAGGCACGATCTGGCGCGCGTTGGACGCCATCATTGCCGTATCCGGAAGGGAGATGCCGGATGGAAAAGTCTCCCCGTCCCATCGGTCGACGAGCGTTTTCAGCGCGGCAATATGGCGCTCATCGGTGCCGCAGCATCCGCCGAGGATGCCAACGCCGCACGAAAGCATTTTTTCGCAGGCGTCTGCAAAGGCGGCGGGACTTTCCGCGCGGGAAGGCTGCGGGCCGGCGTTCGGCTTGGCGATGAGCGGAATCCCGAGCGCAAGGGAAAGCGGGAGCAGGGGCGTGATGTGCCGTGACATTTCGGAAGGACCGGTCGAGCAGTTGAGACCGAAGGCAGAAATGCCGAGCTCCGACAGCGTGAGCAGACACGCCTGCGGTGTATCCCCGGACATGGTCATGCCTGCGTTTGTCACCGTCATCGTGACAAATGTAGGCTTTTTTGAGGCTTTCCTGACACCGAGCACGGCGGCGCGTGTGCAGGCAAGGTCCATATTGGTTTCGATCATAAAGAAATCCACGAAAGAGGAAAGCGCCGCCGCCTGTTCCGCATAGATCGAGACAAGCTCATCGAAATCCGTGCTTCCCGACGGATAAAGATAAGCTCCTGTAGGGGAAAGATCTCCGCCGACGAGTGCATTCCCCGCCGCTTTGCGCGACAGGGCGGCGAGAGATGCGTTCATTGAAATGGTCTCGTCGGCCAGTGAATATCGGGACAGAAGCGTCCGGTTCGCGCCAAAGGTGGGCGAAAGCACCGCGTCCGAGCCGGCGGAAAGATAACGCTTTTGGAGACGGATGAGAGGCTCGGGATGCTCTAAGATCCATTTTTCCGGACAAACGCCCGCCGGCATGCCGGCCCGGATCATCGCGGTGCCGGTCGCGCCGTCGAGCAGCAGCGGAAGAGGAAAGGGAAAGGCGGGATAATATCCGTTCATAGAGCGTGCAGCCATGGGAGAATTTTCGGCCGGAAGATGTGACATCCGGCTTTTTCCTTTCTGAAGGTTGAATTTCTGCCGATTCCTTGGTATAATCATGACAGTAGATTTTTTGGATTTACATAGAGGAGAAATTATGGAACCTTTGAAGCTTCGTTCAGTAACAAAAAAAATCATTTGGGGCGGGGAGCGCCTTGCCCGCGAATACGGCAAGGGCACGCCCGGGGAAAAAATCGCGGAATCGTGGGAGCTTGCCGACCGTGCGGACGGGACCTGTACCATCTGCGGGGGAAAATACGATAACATGCTGCTCTCCGATTATCTTGCCGCGCACCGCGACGAGGTTTTTTCCGGCTGGGACGGAAAACGCTTCCCGCTTCTTATCAAGCTGATCGATGCCGAGGATGACCTTTCCATCCAGGTGCATCCCGACGACGAATATGCCGCGGCGCATACGGACGACCTCGGCAAAACGGAGATGTGGTATATCGTGGACGCGGCGCCGGATGCCAAGATCATCTATGGGCTGAAACAGGACTACACGACAGAAGCGCTTCGGGCGGCCATTGCGTCGGGAACGCTTCCGCAGATGATGAACTATGTTCCTGTCAAAAAGGGCGAGGTGTATTTTATCCCGTCGGGGACGGTACATGCCATCTGCCGCGGACTTCTCATTGCCGAGATCCAGCAGAATTCCAACATCACATACCGTGTCTACGATTACAACCGGCGCGGCGCAGACGGCAGGCTGCGCGCGCTCCATGTGGAGGATGCGCTCGCGGTGATTGAGAAGATCCCGCATCCGCTGTCCGTGCGTGCCGAATCGGACCCTGCGCAGGGGATGCTTGCAAAATGCGGATTCTTTACCGTATATCATAGAGCGGGCGCCTTTTCCATGGCGGCGGGGCCGGAAAGCTTCATTCATCTGCTGTGTCTTGACGGCGGCGCGGCGCTCAGATGGCAGGGAGGAGAGATGTCCGTTCGCAAGGGCGAAAGTATTTTTATCCCTGCCGGCTTTGGCAAATTTTCCGTTTCGGACGGCGCAGAGCTCATTATGTCGACGCGGTAATGCGGCTTGAAAAGGGAGACGTATATGGTTATTTTAATTGCCGGCGCGACGCATACGGGCAAAACCGCGCTTTCTCAGCGTCTGCTGGAAAAATATCATTATCCGTATGTTTCGATCGACCATTTGAAAATGGGACTCATCCGCAGCGGCAATACCGCATTGACGCCGGAGGACGACGAGGCACTTGAGGCGTATCTTTGGCCGATCGTGCGCGAAATGATTAAAACGGCAATCGAAAACGGACAGAATTTGATCGTAGAGGGCGTCTATATCCCATTCGACTGGAAAGCGTCATTTGAGGAAAGGGAAAAAGAGGCCATCGCATATGTTTGTCTTATCATGTCGGAGGCGTATATTCTCTCCCACTTTTCCGATATTCAGGCCCATGCTTCCACAATCGAGCAGCGCATGGAGGATTCGGGGCTTTCGCCGGACGCGCTGATTTCGGAAAACAGGGCGAACCTGCAAAGGTGCAGGCAGCATGGCTGTCCATATATTTTGATAGACGGAGACTATCAGGCATCCCTTGAGAGGGGAATGGAGAAGCTTTCTCTTTGACGGGAGTCTTTCCGGCGTATTTTGCCTGCGCCGGAAATTTTTTGCAGAATTTTGACTTTATTCGGACGTGCAGACATACAAATTGACGTCCCATGCCGGGATATAGGGATGCTTGCGCAGAAACAGGCGGTGCTGCGGCATTTTTTCGTGGATGAGCAGCGGAAGCTCAAACAGGTCGCGGCTTCTGTGATAGGCCGAAACGATAAGCTCCGTACGGTTCTTTCCAATGGTTTCAAGGCTGCCGAGAAAAGCCTCCCGCTCAGAGCCTTCCACATCATATTTGATCAGCAGCTTTTCTGCGCAAAGTGCGGCGCAGTGATCCAGTGAATCGCAGGACACGGTGTGCAGAAGGGCGCCGCTCGCCGTCTTTTTACCCGAAGCACGGGGGTCCGTTCGGACAGCGGAATTGCGTCCGCCTGCGTCAGAGAGGAGCATTTCCGTTTTTGTATCCCAGGCGCCGACAGGGTATAGGCAACACTCGATGCCCGCAAGCGTCCCGCAGTATGCGGCAAGCTTGCGGTATGGTTTTGCGGACGGTTCAAAGGCGATCACCCTTCGGATACTCGGAAAACGGACGAGCATTTCTTTCACGGTATCTCCTGTGTAGGCGCCGAGGTCGGCATAGGCGGTATAGCCGCCGTGGAGCAGATGCGCGAACGCCTCCTCCTGCGGGGTATCGGCGCTCGCGAGATAGGCGATGTCGCCGGAGAGCTTATAGGAGATCACATTGTCAAAGACATGGCGCGAGCGCTCGTCGGCAAGCAGTGCGCGGGTTTTTTCAAAGAGGGATCGATTCTTCTGAAAAAATCCGCTGTCAAAAAGCTCGCTGCCGCAGACGGGGACGTCGGGAGCAAACAGAGGATGCTGTGCGGCAAGCCGGCGGACCTGCGCCATTACGTCGTCAAGCGAGGATCCGAACGCGAGCAGGATGACGAACTCCTTGTATTTTTCCTGGATTTCCCGAAAGGAGAGTACGCGCTTGCCATGAAAGCAGTGGCCCCTCACAAAGCCTTCGGAGGCGAAAAAATCGGATACGGCGATCCCTTTTTCCGCAAGGACAGCGAGAATTTTGTCCGCGCCGTTTCCCATGCCGTAGATGATGATTGGCCGGCCGATGGTCTTTAGCCTGTCCCAAAGGTCCCTGTCGGGGAGGTTCGATGCGTCAGTCATCCAAAATGGCACGGAACGCCGGATGGCGGTAAATGGTCTTGGCGATCAGCGCGCAGCCGAGCGCTTTGGGATGGACTCTGTCTCCGGAGAGAAGATAGGAGGAGCCGACTGCCTGCACATATGCGTCCAGTGCAGACTGGATATCGATGTAGCCGATATGGTATTTTTCTGCGAGCGCCCGATATCCGGCGTTGATCCTGTCGCACATCATGCGCATCTGGTCTTTTTTGTCGGTTTCCAGAAAGAACGGGGACAAAATAACGGGGACCGCACCGCTTTTCTGTGTTTTTTCGATCATCGTCTCCATGTTGCCGATGGTCTGCTCGACGGAGCTCGGCTCTTCTTTCAGGGCGCCGCCGTCGAAATGGCGCCAGACGTCGTTGATGCCGATCATAATGAATACATATGCCGGCTGGTAGGACAGCACCTCTTCTTCGAACCTTGCAAGCAGCATGCCCGAGGTATTTCCGCTGGTTGCCGAATTGAGATACCGAATGGAATGATTCGGCATATCCGCCCATGTATCGATAAAGATTCTCGCAAGATAGCTGTCTCCGATCGTACCGAAGCCGTATCCTCCGACCGGACGCGCACGACCGCAGTCGGTGACGCTGTCTCCTGTGAACATCACGGTTTTCCACTTCATAGGATTGCCTCCAGAATGTATCAAAATTATTCTAATTATAATTCGTAGGGAAGCTCCTGTCAATATTTTACGGTTTATTCTTGCAAATGAAATATCGATGTGGTATGATAAAAACAAGGCCGGCTCAAGGAGGACTAAGATGGAAAGCGAAAAGAATATGGGATTTCGGAATGCGATCAGCGGCTATAACAAGACCGATGTAAAGGAGTATATTTCCAAAATGGCGGAGGAAGCCGCACGCCGCGAGGATGCGTGGGATACGGAGCGGGGAAAGCTTTTACGCGCGGCAGAGAATGCGCGGGCGGAGCAGGAAGCCGCTGAAGCGCAGCGGGATGAGATGGCATGTCAGCTATACGCGGCGGTGTCAGATAAAAAAGAAAAAGAGGCGGCTCTGGAGGAAAAATCCAAAATCGAAATGGAACTGAAAGCCTCTGTCGCCGGCCTTTCGGGCCGGATACATGAGCTGGAATGCGCGCTCGCGAAGAGAAACGAAGAGCTTACCGCCGTGGAGGAAGCGGCGGGCCTTCGGCAGACCGCGGGGGAGGCGGGCGATGCGCTGTGCGAAAGGCTCTATGAGAAGGTCGAGAAAATCATGGCTGCCGCCGAGAGAAGCGCGCAGGAGATCGTGACAAGCGCGCTGTCTCGCAGCGATGAGATCATCGCGGAGGCGGAAAAAAAGGCGGAAAAGATCCAATGCGATGCGCTGGCAAAATCCGATGAGATCGCCGGTAAGGCGAAAGCGGACTACAAAACCGCCGCCGCGGATTATTATGACGAGGTGATGCTGTTTGCATCGGAGATCCGGGACAGTCTTAACCGTCTGATGATGGAAATCAGCGCAAAGAAAATCGATGTGGAAAATAAAATTGAGTATATACGCCTGCCGGCGGAACCGGAAGCGCCGAAGCGCATTCCGGCCGGGGAAAAGGAAATCCCGGCAAAGGACGGCGGACAGCCGCTCTCAGAGGGCAGGGCGGACGGCGCCGCTTCCGCGATGGACAAAAAAATCGAGTCGCTGTTTCAAAACACCATTCAGAATCTTCATAAGATATCTCGGAAAAAGAAGTAGCCTATCCTAAGAGGCGTACTGCGGGGGCTTTGAAAAATTTGCCGTATTTTGTCGGCGGATGGCCGCTGCAGGGTCATTGACTTTTGTATGGATTTGTGATAAACTGTTGATACTTTCAAAGAAAGCGGGGACGGGGCACATGGCGGAAATTAAAAATAAAATCATTGCGCAGAACCGAAAGGCCCGTCATGATTTCTTCGTCGAGGATACCTATGAGGCAGGCATCGCGCTTTTTGGGACGGAGGTCAAAAGCCTCAGGCAGGGAAGCGTCAATTTGAAGGATTCGTATTGCTATATCAAAAACGGCGAGCTGTTTTCAACGGGGATCCATATCAGCCCGTATGAAAAGGGCAATATTTATAACCGTGACCCGCTGCGCGAGCGTAAGCTCCTGATGCACAAGCGGGAGATCCTAAGGCTCCAGGCGCTGGTCGGCCAGCAGGGCTACACGCTCGTGCCGCTGTCGTTGTATTTTTCCGGTAAAAACGTCAAAATGGAGCTTGGCGTCTGCAAGGGCAAGAAGCTTTATGACAAGCGGGAGGATGCCGCAAAAAAGGCGGAGGCGCGCGATATCGAGCGTTATGAAAGAGAGCGGCAGCGAAGCTCTTGAACGAATATGGGCCCGTAAAGGTTTCGACGGGGACTCTGAAGTACGGTAAGCGAGCCGAGGTGGGATATCTCGTTAAACAATCTCAATTTAAAAATAAACGCTAACAATAGAAAAGTAGCGCTCGCCGCCTAAGCGCGGCGCGTCCGGCGCGGGAGGACCGCGGCCTGCGTCCGGGCGTCATTTAGCGGTAAATGTGCACAGCCCGTTTGCTTTTGAAGCTGTCATAAAGAAAAAAGCTACTCTTTCCGTAAGCCTGCTTGCCGGCGTACGGAAAGGGGAATTCAAAAAGACAAGATGCGCTCGGAGAAGGCTGTATGGATCGGTTTTCGGACAGGGGTTCGACTCCCCTCGGGTCCACCACAACGAGATAATCCGAACTTTTATCCAATCGGAGATGGGTTCGGATTTCTTGTTTTTATCGAGGAAATCGCAGATTGGTGACATAGCAAAGCAGGAGGGCAGCTCACGCGGCTGCCCTCCTGTTTTGCTATGTCTTCTCTTTGTTATCCGCAGTCTGTGCTGCCTGCCATTCGGCGAAGGCTTGCTTGCCTTCGCCGCTCTCGTAGTATTTCTGAATGGTGGGCAGCAAGCTTCTTGCCAGAGACTCGTATACATACTCCGGAATTTCGATTGCATCCATTTCGTGTATTTCACTTTTATTGTGCGTCATCGCCCCCCTCCTTACGGGATGAAAATGGCGTGGAAACCGTTCGTTTGCCTTTCGTAGGGAAAAGGCATCGTCCCCTCAAAAATCGCGCTTCACAGCGGGTAAAACGGCTTGTTTTCGACCTTTATCTCAACAGATTCTCGCCATCCTCTTTGGGCTGGATGAGTTTCGCATTTGCCGGGTAGTTGAGCGTGATCACGGCGGGTCTGCCGAGGCCCTGCTTTCTTCGGCAGATCAGACCGCAATGCTCCAGCTCCCTGAAAATGCGGGTGGCCGACTGACGGCTGCGGTGAAGCTTCTTCTGCGCCTGTTCCACGGTGAAATAAAGGCGGATGGTGCCGTCCGTTTCGAGAAAACCATTGACCTTGGAAATGCTTGCCCGGTCCAACAGCAGCGCGTAAAGCACCTTTGCGTCGTTGGAGAGCGCCGCAAGTGCATCCTCCATCAGAAAACGCGGGAATGGTATGTACGACGCCGACAAGCTGTCAACGCGAATTTCAAAAAGCTCTGCTCCATAAAGCTCTCCTATCCTATCCATCCGCTTGGTCTTGATTGGATTGATGGATGATTCTTTGTATGTTGTTTTGTTCTTATTGATTAGAGGATGCGTTCCATCCTCCGATACCGCATGGAAAAGTGCGGTCTGGGCGGCTAAAAATCTTTTTCTTGGGGCGTCCGCAAATCCGCGCTCCGAAAACCCATATACGGAAAAGCCGGACACGGAAAAGTCCGTTGTGGTTACAGTTCCTCCTTTTGCGTCTCCTTCAGCAGCGACCATATTTCAATCTGCCGTTCTTTCAGTTCCGCAACATCCTCTGCATAGAAACGCCCGGTGCCGTTGATTCTTCGACAGATCTGATGGATATTTGACGCTGCCCGGCTAATGGCGGCAGCCAGCTTTTTCTGCTGGGTGTAGTCCGCCTTGATGATGTAACCGTCAATTGCCATCTTTCGGAGATATGCGCCCATGTTTTTTGTGCCGAGCTGCATCATCTTGTGCCGGATCAGCTGCTTCTCCTGTTCGGTCACGCAAAACTCAATGCGGATTGGTCTTGTACGGTTTGCCGTGATTCATTCACCTCCCTTCGGTCAATGACGAAAAACTTTGTATCGGCCGATATACTTCTCCGAAAAACCTCCCTTCACTTTACAACGGACATTTATTCACCGTTTGTCCGGGAGAAAACTGAAAAAAGGCAAAGAAAAATGCGCTCCGGCCCTTATGCAAAGCGGGAGCGCATTCTATTTGTAGATATGTGATTTTGGAGAACAGCAAGCACAGCCGGTGTATGTACACACGGCGATGTTCACCTGTTGGGAGCATCCCAAGCCCCAAAGTAAAAGAGAATTAAGTAGGGTGGGAAATTTGTCGAAATACCTTGATTTTATTCGCGAATCGGACTACAATATATAATGAGTTATTATATCTGCGACTTAGAAGACGATGCAAAGAGGATCGACTGGGAGGGCTGTTACAATGAAGTATCTTTCTGTCTCACAGACAGCCGAGAGATGGGGCATCTCATCACGCCGTATTCAGGTGCTGTGCGGTGAGAATCGGATTCCGGGCGCGGTAAAAATCGGCAACAGATGGGCAATCCCCGATGATGAACCGAAGCCCGCCGATGCACGGATCAAGAGCGGGAAGTATATCAAGGGCCGCCGCGAAAACGGAATGGCGGAGCATGGTTTCTGATAGCGACTCGGACTCGAAATCAGGTAGTCCTCACGGGCTCGTGGGTTCGAATCCCACCCGCTCCGCCAAAAAGAGACAAACTTGTTTTAGAGCTGGCTTGTCTCTTCTTTTTCCTCAAATATGTTAAAAATAGAATTATTGCATTGATAACGGCTTGATTTTAGTGAAAATCAGGTCGTTTTTTATTCAATTAGAAAGGAAATTGCGATATGAAGTTATCTTATATCGAATCGAAGATTTTGGGAAAAGTTTGCAAATGGACTTCATCAAACGACCTGCTGGTCATATTCAAAGGCGGAATTGAACAAACGGCAACGATGGAAAATTAATGCATCTAAATATATATAACAAAGAGAAATAAGCATAATGGAATATGGCTTTTACACAGCATAGGTTGTACTTTTGCAGCCCATCAATAAAAACGATCGCAATTTTTGTGCATATTTGTCATCGGAAACGACCAATATGCATAATAAAAATTTAAATTACAAATTTATTACAAATAATGCTTGACATTTTCAAAAATACATGGTAATATTAAACAAAACTAGAAAGTATAATATGCAGAATTTAATGAGGGTTGAAGAAAATAGACAAGAGGATGTAACAATAAATGAAACATCAGAAATGTATGCAAAAATTTTCGAATGAACAGTATAGAATTAATTGTCCTAGATGTATTCTGCACTTTTTTATAATAGAAATTAAAAGCGATACAAGCCGCAATATGTAACTGCGCCTTGTGTCGCTTTTTATGTTCTAATGAGTTTTACTTTGTTGGAAACCTTGTAGATGAAAAAAGTAAGTTCGCATTATGTAGAGAGAATGAAATTTGGCGGGTTCGCGGTTGGTGCAAAAATTCTTCGAAACTGTAAAAAACTTGATAATAATGTTGATGGAGATATCCTAACTTTATAGTCTTATTTAAAAATAATAATTTTGATTAGGACATCAAGATAAGCGGAATATATTTATTTTAGAGAGGTATGTAATGAATTTAAAACAAAAAACAGCATTTTTTCAGATGATATTAAAGCATCCCAATATACTCAATAATGAATTTATTACTGTAAATGGTAATAGTATGTATCCTTCCTTGGTTGATGGTCAAAAGGTAAGAATTGACATAATTTATATTATGATAAACTTGACAAGGAATTATGAATGAGGTTGAGTGAATTATGAAAGAAAAAAATAATGATAATATACGTTTTATGGAATGTATTAAGCTTCTTCGTTTCATGTTGGGGTTTATTTTTAAATCAGATAAAGCCGGATTTGTTTGGGCTATAATCTATCTATTATGGTATATAATTCCAACTGCATTTAATGCGCTTATTTATAAGTTCTTAATTGATTCATTAACTCAAAACAAAGAATTGATTTTTATCATTGCAATAGTATCATTATATGCATTGGTTAGTATTATTACAAGAATATTTAGCAATTTCATATATGAACATAGATTTAATCGCATGAGTTTAAATGTGAAAAAATATTCAAATAATATCATGTTGAAAAAATGTACCGAATTGGACATGGAATGTTTTGACGATAAGGAATTTTATGACAAATTATCTAAAGCCTTAGCGCAAGTTGATGGGCGAGCTATGCAAGTGTTTTATCAACTCCTTAGATTATCTATCAGTCTTATTAATTTTATATCTGGTCTTGTTATTGTAACTATGTTAAATGCGGGAATGATTATTGTTGCACTTGGTTCTGGAGTAATAATGTACTTTCTTGATATTTTTTTCGTAAAAGTAAAATTCAAAGCGTATGAAAAGATGGTCCCAATCAACAGAATTGTTGATTATTTTCATTCGCTTCTGTTTAATAAGTCAACGATATCGGATGTTAAACAATATAATCAGCTTGGGGATTTAATTATTAAAAAATATAATAAAAGTGCTGATGAACAAATTGGTTTATCGATGGAATTAGCGAAAGAAAAATTGAGATTTACAGTTAAATCTCAATTAATCGTGACATTATTAAGCATTTTATTCCCTTATGTATACTTGGCAATTCAAGCATACAGATCAATTATTTCGATTGCAGATATTCCAGCCATGTACAATTCATTCAATCTAATTGTTAATGGTTTTTCAGATGCCTCTCGTGAAATAACAAACTTAAAAGAGAGTTGCCTATATATTAAAAATTTAAAGAATGTTATTGACTATATACCAAAAATTGAACGAAATGAAGGAGAAAAAGTTAGCACAATTAATACCATTATTTTTAGTGAAGTATACTTTAAATATCCGCACTCTGATGATTATGTATTACGTGATTTTAATATCTCAATTAGGAAAGGAGAGAAATTAGCAATAGTTGGATTAAACGGAGCTGGTAAATCGACAATAGTAAAGCTATTACTTCGATATTACGATCCTGAATCTGGGCGCGTCTTAATAAACGGTATTGATATTAAGAAATATAATATATACTCATTGAGAGAAAAGATAGCAACATTGCTGCAGGATTTTCAGTTGTATTCAATGCCTATAGATGAAATAATATCATGCAGTACAGAAGTAGATCAAGAAAAAATAACTAAAGTTCTTAAAAAAGTTGGACTGTTAAATAAAGTGATTTCAAGCACCAAAGGGATACATAGCGAATATGGTAAATTATTCGATAATGAAGGCATTGTTTTTTCTGGTGGTGAACAGCAAAAATTATGTATAGCAAGAATGTGCTATAAGGATAGTGATATATATATTATGGACGAGCCAAGTAGTGCTTTAGATCCAATCAGCGAATATGAAATTAATAATCAGCTCTTGGATATATCTAAAGATAAAACGGTAATAATGATTGCTCACAGACTTTCAACTGTAATAAAAGCAGACACGATTGCTCTAATTGAAAATGGTCATGTCGAAGAAATTGGTTGTCATAAAGATTTGATAGACAGGAATGGAAAATATGCTAACATGTACTATATTCAGTCCAGTCAATATGAAAATTAGATTGATAATTAGTCTAACCAAGAAATGAGTGAGTTGTATTTGGAAAATATAAGTGCTGCCAATAAAGTTTTTTCTTCGTTAATGCTTGTAAAATGTCGTTCAGTATTTGAACAAATCGCTGACTTCCCGTATGCATACATAAAAGGAGAGGCATTATCTTTTTTTGCATTTAAGGCATACGGGAATAGATATTGGTCAGATATAGATATCTTAATTAACAAAGGAATGCTTAAAGAGATACATTCTGTTTTACTGAACAATGGATTTAAATATAATTGCTTGACAAAAGAAGAACGAGTACTCCACTTGGCATATTCGCACCAAACGCCATCTTACACAAAGCAGTGTGAAATAATAAACATCAATATAATTATTGATCTAAACTATGATATTTTTTGGGGTGAATATACCGGGAAGCGGATCGATATTGACGAATTTCTATCCGACACAATAGTCATGGACATCTACGGAGTGAGAGTAAAAACTCTTCCTCCGCTTAAAGCAATGGTTCAGCTTATTCTTCATCACTATAAAGATATGAACTCTATTTTCCTGCTTGCTACACGCAAAAGCATCAAATACGATATGTTCAAGGACGTATATTATCTTCTGAAAAACAATCTTGACACGATCACATTGGACAAACTGTATGCGATGAGCTCAAGATATGAAATCATTCCGTATGTATTCTACATCCTGTACCACACCGGACAAGTGTTCGACGACGAGATTCTCAGACAATACATAGAAGCATTCAAGACTCCCGAAGGAGAGGCATTGCTTGATTACTACGGCTTATGTGTCAAAGAACAAAAAAAGTGGAAATGCGATTTTAAGACTCGGCTTGAAGCAGAAAACCTATATGATCTGATAAAAGATGATTTGACCGAAAAAGACAAAGAGAAAATCGCAATAAATAAGCGCGTTTTCTTGGGGGTATCCGAATGAACGAAGTTACAAAGGAAAAAATACTTGAAATTGTCAACACAAACATTGAAAACGGAGCGGTAACTGTTGAACAATACGATTCCGAGTTATCAAAACTCGGAATGGATTCTATCCAAATTTATCCGGATTGTTGTTTCTCTTGAAGAAGAGTTCGAATGTGAAATGCCAGATTCAAAGTTGCTGTTAACTGAGATGAACACCATATCCAAAATGACTGATGTCATATCTGCTGTTGTTGATAATCAAAACAACTCAATGGGTGAATAAAATGGAAATTGGATTACATATAGCGGTTATTTCTAATATCATATTTGAACCCCACTTCCTGCCGCTGACAAAGCAGTATTTTGGTGAAAATACCGCTATTTTCCCGATTTCATTTGGAGAACATACAGAGGCGGAATTTCAAACACAGCTTGTAAGCGCTGATTTGATTGTAGTTTGGTTAAACATAGAGGCTTTGCTTCCAGGACAATTTTACTCCTTGGCAGAACAAGGCTCGGATGAAACCATTGCACTTTGTAAAAAGTTGTATGCTGATCTGACACACATTTCTCATGTGAAAATTCTATGGTTCTTGTTTGAAGATTACGACCTGCCGCTTTTTGCGACAATTGGTCATGTGTACTATGATTTTGTTGATAAGCTGAATTTTACATTAAAGGATACTTTGGGCGAACAAGTGTTATTCATCGATCTAAAGCATCTTATTGCAGGGGTCGGTATTATCAATGCCTATGATCGCAAGGGAAAATACCGCTGGAATGCGCCCTATTCCAAAATACTGATCGAAGCCGCTGTAAACGAAATCCACAAGCAATATCTGATTGAACAGGGCGTCACTAAAAAATGCCTTGTTTTAGATTGCGATAATGTCCTTTGGGGCGGTATTCTCTCCGAAGATGGGATTGAAAACCTGAAACTAAGTAGCAACGGATTAGGCCGGGTCTATCAGGATTTTCAGAAGTTTGTTCTGTCACTTTACTATCATGGTGTCATTCTTGCTATATGCAGCAAGAATGATTTGTCAGATGTATTAGTCATGTTCCACGAGCACGGCGAGATGCTTTTAAAAGAAGAGTATATCGCCTGCTTTCAGGTAAATTGGGAGGACAAACCCAGCAATATCCAGAAAATCGCGGAGAAACTGAATATCGGGCTTGACAGCATGGTATTTGTGGATGACTCTCCTGTTGAGATTGAGGCGGTGAAGGCGCTGCTGCCGGAAGTGACGGCCATTCTCTTTAAACGGGATATGGAATTTGAGCAGTTCTCCTGCTTTAATCTGAAAAGTAACGTTAACATAGCGGACATCGATAAACGCAACGAAACTTATCGGACCAATAAATTTCGGGAAGAGCTAAAAGCGAAATATACGGATTATGCGGATTATATAGCTGCTCTCGAAATCAGGACAGAAATTCACGAGGCGGTGCTTATCGAATATAGCCGTATCGCCGAACTTACTCAACGGACAAATAAATGTACCAATGGCAGACGATATACAGTAGCTGAAATCAAGGGGCACATTGCTTCTGGAGCTTTTAAACTGTATTCTGTTTCCGTTTGTGACCGATTTTCTGATTTGGGACTTGTAGGGGCAATGGAGGTTAAAGGGGAAGCCTTAACGCTTTTTAGTTTATCCTGTCGAGCATTAGGACGAGAAATTGAGGACAAGATGATCGAATTTATTTCGGACAAGCATCCAATCAAAAGGATAGAGTTTCAATCAACAGGCAAGAATGCGGCATTTAAAACGCTTTTATCCAAGTCGTTCCCGAATGCTGTTATAGTCAACCGCGAAATCCTTTAACTTTAGGTTAGTAGACAAAACACAAAAGGATTGGTGCCTAATTCTGCTTTTGCTGTCTGTTCGGGATATAAGAAAAACCTCATCGGCCGATGGCGTGTGGCATTTGTCGGGGAGCGATGGACCCTGTGAACTAAGGGTAACCAACCGGCATGATGCAGTCACGGACAAAGTGGCAGACCTTTCCTGGGGAAACAGCGCCGTGGACGAACTCTTGACTGCGATTTGTAGCAAAATTTCGAATAACGGGCCGATTCAAAGGATCTCTGTGCAGAATGGTAGCATGGAGATGGTAGATACCTTGTTGCTTCAACGGGCGGAGAAAAGCTTGTTACATCAATCGCCGATATGAATGGACTGCATATTGAACCAGAACAGATGCTGTCAAAAGAAAGTGTTCTTGCTGCAAAACAAAAACCATCAGAGATATTTTCAGGCGATGAACAGCAAGTTTTTCTTGCAGAAAGAGCGGAGAAAGAAAACCAGGAATATGCCTGTTTGCAAAAAAAGTTGACGCAAGTGGTGGCAAAAGAAATTCTTCAGGAGGCGATGAATTCCGGATATTTGAAATATTGGGATGCAATTCACCATTTGGAAGAAACGCATAGGCAGATTCGACATATCCAACTGCCGATAGAAGTTTTTTCACACAAACAATCACAAGTGATTTTCCCACTGGCAGAACAGAACGGCGCTGTGTTTATTTCAGTGCAGGGGATTCTTTTGGATTGCGCCATAGAGTATTCTAAGTGTATTGCTTCGGTTATCAAAATGAAAAAGGCAGATATTACGACAGAACTGGTTCTTTCGCGCATCGAAAGCGCCAAGTAGATTCCATGACTTGATAAGCAATTTCAAAATATCAAAATCCGGGTTGACAACAGCCCGGATTTTGATTATACTGTTCTTAACCCGAAATGGAGGTTGAATCAATGAAAGAGCTGGGTAACAGGATGAAAATCCTGCGGGAGGGCACCGGGCTTTCCCAAGCGAAGTTTGCCGAGGTGATCGGCTCCACACAGTCCAGCATCAACCGCTATGAGAACGGTCAGGCAACGCCGACGGTTGAGCTTCTGCGCAAGTATGCGGACTACTTTGACGTTTCAATGGACTACATCTTCGCCCGTTGCGATGATCCGCACGGTAAGTTGTATGAAGCGAAACCTCCGGTTGACGCGAACAATCCTGAACTGAGGAAGTTTGTTGAGATGTGCTTCGATCCGGAATCACCGATGAACGAAAAGCTGAAAGAAGCAATGCTGAAAATGCTTGGGGAGGCGAAGATATGAGCAATGAATTAACCCATAATCCGGGACAGTTTGATGAAGTCATCCATATCATCGACAACGCCCGCAGCCGCGCCATGAAAGCAGTCAATGCAGAGCTTATTCAGATGTATTGGAGCGTCGGTGCGTATTTGTCAGAGCTTTGTTCTGCATCAAGCTTTGGCGATAAGATCATTGACGAAGTTGCCGCATACATTGCGCAAGAGAACCCCAACATCAAAGGTTTCAATCGTCGCGGTCTCTATCGTATGAAGCAATTCTACGAGACTTACAAGGACGATGAATTTGTGACACCACTGGTGACACAAATCAGCTGGACAAACCATCTGCTTATTATGTCTGGCTCCAAGACGGCAGATGAACGGCATTTTTACATGGCGCTCTGTGCGAAGGAACATTATTCCAAACGTGAGTTGGAGCGTCAGATCGGCACATCGTACTATGAGCGTTCAATGATTTCTGCCAAGAAGCCGATGCCTGAATCCGTTTCGCATGATGTGCGTGAAAGCATCCTCGATACCTATGTGCTTGAGTTTCTGGACTTGCCGGAGCAATTTTCTGAAAAGAATCTCCGTAAAGCAATCATCGAAAATCTGAAGCAGTTTATACTTGAATTTGGTTGGGACTTTACCTTTATCGGTGAGGAGTACCGTGTTCAGGTCGGCAATACAGATTTCTTCATCGACTTGCTGTTTTATAACCGTGTGCTTTCCTGCCTTGTCCCGATTGAACTGAAAATCGGAAAATTCAAGCCGGAACACATCGGGCAGATCAATTTTTATCTCGAAGCACTTGACCGCGATGTGAAGAAACCAAATGAAAATCCAAGTGTAGGCGTTATTCTTTGCGCCAGCAAGGATGACGCGGTTGTCGAATATGCTTTAAGCCGCAGTATGTCGCCCACACTTGTTGCAGATTATCGGCTTTGTCTTCCCGACAAGACGCTTCTACAAAACAAGCTGCGTGAATTGACAGAGCTTGCTTTGGAAAGTGGCGAAGGCAACGAGGGTGATGAAGAATGAACGCTGTTATCTACGCCCGCTATTCCTCTGATAGCCAGCGCGAGGAATCCATTGAAGGTCAGCTCCGCGAGTGCAGGGAATATGCTGAACGCAACAACATGACCATTGTTGGAACGTATATTGACCGGGCATTATCTGCAAAAACAGCAGATCGACCCGAGTTCCAGCACATGATCAAGGACAGTGCAAAAGAGCTGTTCGAGATTGTGCTTGTATGGAAGCTCGACCGCTTTTCCCGCGACCGTTACGACAGCGCTCACTACAAGCACATTCTGAAAAAGAACGGCGTAAAGGTTATTTCTGCGAAAGAGCATATCTCCGAAGGCCCGGAGGGTATTATTCTGGAAGCAATGCTGGAGGGCTATGCTGAGTTCTATTCTGCTGAGTTATCAGAGAAGATCCATCGTGGGCAGAAAGAGAATGCATTGAAAGGAAAAAACAACGGCGGTGGCGTTCCGCTCGGCTATCTGTTGGACAAGAAAGCACAGAAGCTTGTGATCGATCCCGTGACTGCACCATTAGTGGTTGAGATATTTGAAAAGTATGCTGATGGCAAATCGGTTCGTTCTATTGTTGAGGATTTCAATGCCCGCGGACTTAAAACGAAAAGGGGACAGCCCTTCAATATCAATAGTTTCAGCTCTCTTCTGAAAAACCGCAAATACATTGGCGAGTATCGCTATCAGGATGTTGTAATTGAGGGCGGCGTTCCTGCTATCGTTCCGGAAGACCTGTTCAACCGTGTGCAGGAACGCATGGAGAAGAACCGCCATGCTCCCGCAATGGCAAAAGCAAAAGAGGACTATCTGCTGACAACGAAGCTGTTCTGCGGTAAATGTGAGCGCATGATGGTTGGTGAAAGCGGCAAGAGCCATACCGGCGCTATGCACTATTATTACAAATGCAGCGGAGCGAAGCGCCTGAAGGATTGCGACAAGAAGGCTGTTCGCAAAGACTGGATTGAACGTGTTGTTGTCCGCCTGACCATGCAGCGCGTCATGGATGAAGAGAAGATTAACAGGCTCATCGATGCAATTCTTGTTATGCAGGAGCAGGAAGACATAACAGCCCCTGCGCTTCGCTCACAGCTTGCGGAAACCGAGTCCTCCATTGGAAACATTCTGAAAGCAATCGAGCAGGGCATTTTCACGCCGTCCACCAAACAGCGGCTTGATGAGCTGGAAGCACGAAAAGAAGAAATCCTTGCGAATATCCAGACTGCCGAACTGCAAAAGCCAAAGCTGACCCGCGAACAGATGACGGCATGGTTTGAGCAGTTCCGTCATGGCGATCCAGCAAACCGTGATTTTCAGAAACGCCTGATTGATACATTTGTAAACGCCGTGTATGTGTTCGATGATAAACTGGTCTTGACCTACAACTATCAACATGGGACGCAGACGATCTCGCTTGAAGAGATCGAGTCGGCGTTGAGTTCGGATTTTGATGGGGCTACTCCACCAGAAAAAACGCCTAAACTACTGCAGTTTTAGGCGTTTTATTTTTGAAAAGTACACGCAAATCTGGTTAACATCCCTTTTAGAATGTCCCAACAATTCGTCTGGCAGGCAGTTGGCCGCCAAGGTTGTTTGTTTAGAAGGCAAATGCGCCCTCGCGACGCTGATGCAAATTGGGGTAGGGTCGTTCGGGCAAATTGCGTGCAACAAGCGGGAATTTGTGCATGCAACCGAATGCGCCGGAAACGTTCCTTAAAGCAAAAAAACGTTGACACCATGGGCGCTTGGTGATAAGATATGCCCAATCATTCAAATGCGTAGAAGAAACCAAGTAGGCGGAGCGCTGCTCCTAAGAGAGCTGCCGGGTGGTGCAAGGCAGTGGAGCAACTTGCGCTGAATACCTTTCGGAG
>CALWJT010000031.1 GCA_944381075.1 uncultured Clostridia bacterium | reverse complement strand
TAACGAGATCTTAATTCGTTCTTTCGTTGTTGTTCAATTTCCAAGGACCAAGCCCCTCCGGTTTGTCCCCTCCCCGAAGCGGCTCGATTATTCTATCACATCTTCCCCTACCTTGTCAACCCCCTTTGGGCTTTTTTATTCATTTTTTTCAAAATTTATTAAATTTATTCGAGAATGTCCATGAAAACGGAATTTTTTTCTTCTTTTTTTGTCAATTCTTCCAGGTTTTTTTGCAGAGATTCTCGAAAGTCTCTCTCGTCCAGCATTTTTTTTAGTCCCTGATAAATCCCTTCCTCAGAAATATCCCCAATCAATCCCAGCCTGCCGCCCTCCATCTGCTCCGCAGCGGACGTATAAGCCGTAACAAAAATCGGCTTACAAAGGACTTTCGCCTCTTCGACGGCAATCGGCTTTCCCTCATGGCGGGACGGCTGGACATAAAGGTCCGCCGCCCTCATCAGGCTGTATGGATTCTGACGGACGCCAAGGAATCGGACCTCATCGGATATCCCCTTTTCCCGGATCTGAGCCTCCAGTCGGCGCACATAGCCTTCCTCTCCCCTGCCGACGATATACCAGCGGATAGGATAGCCCTCCCGGATAAGCCGCGCAACTGCCGGAACAGCGAGGTCATAGCCCTTCTGCGGGCAAATGCGCCCGACCGTCAAAAGCCGGATCCCGTCGAAATCATCCCCAAAATCCGCCGGCTCGGACGCCAGCGCGAGGATTTCTCTTCGATTTATTATATTTTCAAGAGTCACTATCTTATCTGAAATTTCAGGGAGCGCGCTTTTCAGCGACTTTTCAATTTCCCGCGAAACCGTCACCACCTTGTCGCACCGCTTGAAATAGGAAAGATACAGCGCGTCCTCGCGCGGCGGATGAGAATAATCAAAATGCAGCCATGCGATTTTTTTCTTTGCCGTCACCTTATCGATCATGTAGAACATGGTCCGGTCTCCCCAGTAAGCAAGCGCAATATCGTATTCGCCTTCAAAATCCGGCATTTTTCTCATCATCGCAAGCCACATGCGGTTCGCGGCAAAGCTGCGCGCCTCAGGACTTTCCGCACCTTTCATCCGTAAAAAATACGGCACGAGCCCAAACGCTCGAAACGGATTTCTCGCAAGATACCGGGTTAAGATGATCCTCTTCGCATTGCGGCGGTCAAGCAGAAAAAGCTCTCCCATCCTTCCCATCTCCAAAATGCGGATTTCCTTCGGGACAAGCGGCAGAAAGTCGCCCGACTTCTTTGCCAGCAGCAGGTCGACGTCATATTTTTCATAATCGATGGCGCCGGCAAAGGAAAGAAATGATTTCTCGCTGCCCGCCGCCGCCATGGTAATCCCAATTATAAGAATTCTTTTTTTCATGGATTTCCCCTTCTATTTGTTAAAAATGCTTGCCCTTTTTACAGATGCAGCCCAAAGCCTTCAAATCGGAACACGCCCGTGCCATGATGCAGAAGGCCGCGTCCCTCTAAGGATTCCAAGGCAAGCCGCACTTTATGGATAAGCGCCGGGGATAGAGCAAGGCTATGATGGCCGGGAAAGATACGCTGCACAGGCAAAGCCTCCACCCGTGCGGCGGAACGCAGAAACGCATCGGGGCTTGTGGTCGGATAGAACATATCGAGCATGCCGGCATATATCAAATCACCGGAAAACAAATATCCCCGCTCCGGCTCCCAAAAGCACATATGCCCCGGGGAATGGCCGGGTGTGTGAAGAACAGACACCCGCCGGCCGCCAAGAGAAATGATATCCCCGTCGGAAAGCTGACATCCAGCGCCTTTTCTATAGATCTCATACCGGTCTATATCGAAGTCCGCCGGAAATTCGCATGCTCCCGCCATTAAATTTTTCTTTACGACATTCAGCGAAAGAGGAAACCCGCCGGAAAGCCATCCGGCTTCTTTCTCGTGGACCGCAATATCCGAAAAACGACGATGCCCGCCGATGTGATCCCAATGCACATGGGTTGCCGCGACCGTTACCGGAAGCGAGGTCAAGGAAGATACGACAGCGCCGATATCCGAAACGCCAAGTCCTGTATCAATCAGAAGCGCGCGGCCGTTACCGAGGAGAAGATAGCAGTGCGTTTGCTCCGGATGCCGGTATTCGCTGATGACAAAGGTGTCGGCATCCGCCGCTTCCACGGTAAACCATGCAGGATCTCCCATGCTGCCGTCCTCCGAATTCTTTCTATTTTCTTTCATTATATTCTATTATAGCCAAACTGTAAAGCTCGCCGTTCAAAAAGATAAAAAAATGCGGAAGATGTTGACTTTTAGAACCGGTTGTGTGATAATAGGCCTGTAAAATCTTCAAACCAGAAAGGAAAAAGCTATGGCAGATTTTTTCGGTTCGATCGCCGCGGGTGAGATAGGCTCCAAGCGAGTACCGCTCGTTTTTCCGGAGCCGACTCCGAAAAACGGCGTCGTCTTTCCTCTCGAAAAAGCAAAGGGAAAAGCAGCGCATGAAGTCTATAAAAAAATTTCCACGCGCGCGGAGCTCGACTTTGAAATCGAGAAGCTCAAAACCAAATACGAGCCGTTTATGCAGAAGCTCGCACCGGTCCCCAAGAGCACAAGAGAGGCCGTCGTCCTTTCCGCTTTCGATCTGCGGGAGGCGGCGCCGGAGGATATGTCGGATTTTTCGCGCGTGCTGCGCGGCGAGGGCGAATGGAAGAAAATCACCGTTCCCTACTTTTTTGGTCCCGTCGGGAACGCATGCTGTTATTACCGCACCGTATTCGAGATGAAAAAGCCGTCCGCAGGAGAAGCGGTATTCCTGCACTTCGACGGAGTGGATTACATCGCGGAGGTCTTTGTCAACGGCAGCTTTGTCGGCTCTCATGAGGGATTTTTCGGCGCCTTTGAATTCGACGTTTCTCCTTACGTGCGCGACGGGGAAAATACGCTCGTCGTCACGGTACGCAACGATTATGTGTACGGCGGGAACCCCGGCCCCACGACAGGCCCCTCCAGACTGGAAGGCGACAAGCTGTACGCCGCGACCGGCTTCGGATACGACGACGCCGAAACCGGCTGGCATCACTGCCCGCCCGGCATGGGCATCTGCCAGAAGGTGACGGTGGAAAAGCGGGCCCGTGCATTTCTATCCGACATATTCGTGCGTCCGATGCTTGCGACAGGAGAATTCGAGGTCTGGTGCGAGGTCTATAACTGCGATTACCTGCCTCTGGAAAACGTCAAGCTCATCTATTCCGTCTACGGGCGCAATTTTGAGAGGACAGTGCTCGAAAATTTCGAATACGAGCCCATCACCTTCGCCGGTGCAGAGCACGGAGACCGGATTTCCGTATCCGAGCTTGCGGATGCGGAAGCGATGAAATCCGCGATGAAGCTCACCTTCCACAAGGGAGCCAACCTGATAAAGCTCCGCTTTCCCATGGCAAGTCCGCGGCTCTGGGAGCCGGACTTCCCGTATCTCTACGAAGCGCAGGTCTCTCTATCCGTCGGCGGCAGCATCCAAGATACCGCCGTCTCGGCGTTCGGCATGCGTAGCTTTGCCGAGGATATGGAAAGCGTGCCGCGCGGCATGTTTTATCTGAACGGCAAAGCCATCCGGCTGCGCGGCGCGAACACGATGGGATACGAGCAGCAGGACGTTCTGCGCGGGGACTTTGACATGCTCCTTTACGACATGCTGATGGCGAAGGCCGCGAATATGAATTTTCTGCGCCTTACCCAGCGCCCCGTGCAGAAGGAGATCTATGAGCTCTGCGATAGCATCGGTCTTATGCTGCAAACGGATCTGCCGCTGTTCACGGTCATGCGCCGCACGAAATTTGCCGAGGGCGTGCGTCAGGCGGAGGAAATGGAACGGCTCATCCGCCCGCATGCGTCGAGCATCCTCATCACTTATATGAACGAACCGATGGCAAACGGCGGCAACCGCCCTCACCGGCACCTTGTCAGAGATGAGATGGAAGCGTTTTTCGCCGCCTGCGACACGGCGGTGCATCTGCTCAATCCGGACCGCGTCATCAAGCATATCGACGGCGACTACGATCCGCCGGACGACACCCTGCCCGACAATCATTGCTACTGCACATGGTACAACGGCCACGGCATCGATATGGGCATGCTCCACCGCGGCTACTGGCTCGGCGTCAAGGAAGGCTGGTACTATGGCTGCGGCGAGTTCGGCGCCGAGGGACTCGACCCCGTGCCGCTCATGCGCCGGCGCTATCCCGCCGCATGGCTGCCGCAGACGCCGGAGGAGGAAAAGGCATGGGATCCCGGCAGGATCAAGGACGCGCAGAGCGGCAACATGCACTTTTTCTATTATGATACGCAGGAAACACTCGAAGATTGGGTCCGCGAGAGCCATCGCCATCAGGTCTTCGGCACAAGGCTGCAAACGGAGGCCTTCCGCCGCGATCCCAAGATGGTCACGTTCGCAATCCATCTCTTTATCGACGCATGGCCCTCCGGCTGGATGAAAACGCTCGTCGACTGTGAACGCAATCCCAAGCCCGCCTATTTTGCCTACCGCGACGCGCTGACCCCGCTCATGGTAAGCATCCGAAACGACAGAAAGACCGTGTTTGCCGGTGAGGAGTTTTCGGTCGAGCTGTTCGTGTGCAACGACACCCATACCGTCTCCGACGGACACCGTCTTGTCATAGAGCTTCTGGACCGCACAGGGACCGCCGTCATGAGCGGCGAATACGATGCCAAATTCGGCGAGAATTCCAGCTTCATGCAGGGCGATATCCGCTTTGCCGCTCCCGAAGGAGAGGGCCGCGAGACGTATACGCTTCGCGCCATCCTTACAGACGCCGCAGGCAGAGTGCTGCATTACAGCGACGAGGAGATCGAGGTCTTCCCGAGGGAAGAACCCGCGGAAGAGTCCGCTATCACCGTCTCCGGCGAGGAGTTCCTTTCCCGCAGAGAGGAGCTGACCGATGCCGCGTCATCCGGGAAAACCGTCGTGATAAGCGGGCTTGCCCCCGGCTCCTATGAGATCGCGGGAACAGAAGTCAAGGTCAAGGCCTGCGGCATGCGTGCGTTGCATTTCGTATCAAGGAAAACCGGACATCCGCTGGTCGATGGCTTTGGACCCTATGATTTCCGTCTCTGGTACGACGCGGAAAAGGATCGCATCACGCCACTTATCCGCTATACCTTCACGGCAGAAGGAGCGAAGCCGATCCTTCTTTCCGGCAACAGCCTTTCCGGCAGCGCATGGGGACAGAAGCTGTACCCTGCGCTCGCCTGCGCGGAGCTTCCGTGCGGTCAAGGAAAAATCATCGTGAATGAAGTGGATTTGGATTCCCATCTTGCAAATCCTGTCGCACGAATCTTCAAAGGAAGGCTCATGCGGTACTGACCATTTTGGGAGGGGGAAACACCTATGGAACATTTCGACTGCGCCGTCATCGGAGCGGGGCCGGCGGGCGCGAACTTTGCCCGCCTTGCCGGCGCCCGTCGTATGCGCCTGCTCGTCGTGGACGACGACTCACGCGAAAAGCCGTGCGGCGGCCTGCTTTCGCCCGATGCGCAGAAAGCGCTTGCCCGCTATGATATTTCCCTGCCCGTCTCGGTCCTCACCTCCCCTCAGATTTTTGCCGTCCAGGTCATCGATCTCGAAAGCGGGATCGCCCGCCGGTATCCCAGACATTATCTGAATATGGACCGCGCCGCCTTTGACCGTTTCCTGCGCTCGCAGATCCCACCCGGCGTCGTGCGCGTGCAGGGACGCTGTGTTCGGATTTCCGACACGGGCAAGGTCTTTTCCGTCCGTCTTGCCGACGGCAGAGAATTCACCGCACAGTGGCTTGTCGGTGCAGACGGGGCGAACTCCCTCGTGCGACGGACATTTTTCAAAAACGACAGGCTTCGCTTCTATACGGCGATTCAGCAGACCTTTGCCGCACAGGACACCGATCCCTTTTACTCCTGCATATTCGACAGCGAAACCTCGCCCGCTCCCTCTTGGATCCTTTTCAAGAACGGGACGATGCTTTTCGGGGGCGCTTTTCCCTTCGCCGGAAGCCGGACACGCTTTGAGGCGCAGAAGCAAAAGCTTGTGCAGCACACCGCCCTGCGCGCCGAAAATTTTTCCGCGCCGATGAAAACAGAGGTCTGCCTTGTCGCCTCACCTGGATTTTCTGGTTTCTGCACAGGGAACGACAGAATCTTCCTCATTGGAGAGGCCGCGGGCTTTATCAGCCCCAGCTCCTTTGAGGGGATCAGCTATGCCCTGCGCTCCGGCGAGATGCTCGCCGAGTCCCTTTTGGAAAGGGATCCGGCCCGCGCTTACCGCCGGCGGACCACAGCACTGCGCCATATCCTGTACGGAAAGGAATGCAAGCGCAAAGTCCTTGCCTCTCCGACACTGCGCCGGCTCATCATGCGCTCCGGCATAACAGCCATCCGGACAAAAAAGACAAAACCTTAAACGGCTTCAAAAGGAGGCTCCTATGCGGCACAAGAAGAAAAACTCACAGCTTTGCACCGGCACCGTGTCCGCTTTTTACTTTTTTCTCCTGTATCTTCTGCTCTTCTTGGTTTCATATCTGAACTACCGGGATATCGGGCTATCCGCGCTCTTGGCGCTTTTCCCTATCCCCGCCGCCGTCATCGCCTATATCCTCTCTGTTTTCGTGCATGAGGCGGGGCATCTTCTGTTCGGCCTACTTACAGGATACCGACCAGTGAGCTTTCGGATCTTCTCTTTTGTCATCAAAAAGAAAAACGGCAGATGGCGGATAGGCAGGAGCCCGCTCCGGTGCCCGGCATTGCCGGTCAGTGCCTGATGGCACCGCCGCGACAGGCAAACGGGCAGTTCCCATATCGGCTTTGCAATGCAGGAGGCGTTTTGCTCGGCTTTATCGTCAGCGCCGCCGCACTGATTCTGCTCTATACGCTCTCCCCATCCTTATATGCTTAGGCTGCTGCTTCTCTGTATCGGATGGCTTGGACTCTCCTTTCTCTTGTCAATGCCGTTCCGACAAGCGGCAAGCGGCTCTCGAACGACGGGACCAACGGCCGCGCCGCCAAAAGAAGCCGTGCCGCGCGGGACGCTTACTGGAATCAGTTCGAATATATGGCTCTGCTTACCGAAGGCACACGCCCCCGTGATATGCCGGAAGAGCTGTTTTTTCTGCCCGAAGAAAGGGATCTTGATTCCGCGCTCACCGTCTGCGAGGGCATGATGTATATGACAGGCTGGAAGATACCGACGATTATGCGGGCGCGCGCGACGCCGCGAGCCATCTTTTGAAGGCAAGGGTGCTTTTGCCGCTCTACCGGTCATGTCTGCTTTCGGAGCTGCTGTTTCTGGAGCTCGTTCTGGACGCCCGTCCCGAGGAAATAGACCGCCTGCATCGGGAGGTGGAGGCCTCGCTTCCGCTGCTGAAGCACAATACTGGCAGCCCGTCGCATGCTTTACGCTTACACGCTGTTATCGTCGGAAGACGAGTCCGCCGCGGCAGAAGCGCTTGCCCGCTTTGAGTTGCTCACCGCACGGAACCCGTCGGGCACGCTTCCCGAACGCGATATGATCGCACATGTACAAATGCTTTATCAAAATAGGAAAGAAGGTTAAACTATGCTGGAACTCCATATCAAAGGGACCGCCGCTTTGGAGGTGACCGACAAGGTGACCGCCGCCGCTGTCGGCAGCGGAATGCTCCCCGTATTCGCCACGCCGTCCATGATCGCGCTCATCGAAAAGGCCGCCGCCGAATCAGTCGCGCCGCAGCTTGAAGCCGGCATGACAACCGTCGGCACAAGGCTCGATGTCGCGCATACGGCGGCAACGCCCGTCGGCATGACGGTCCGCGCTGTGACTGAGCTTACGGAAATCGACGGCAGACGGCTCATCTTTACCGTACACGCCTTCGACGACGCGGGAGAGATCGGCTCCGGTACGCATGAACGCTTTATCGTAAATGCCGAAAAATTCCTCGCCAAGGCAGAAGCAAAACAGAAGAAATAAAAAAAGCGGCGATGGCCGCTTTTTTTATGCCGTCCCCCGACGTTCCGACAGCGATTCCCTTCTGCATTCCGTGGGGGATAGGGTCTCCGGCAAAATACGCAGTTACTTTGTCGGTCTTTTCCGCGCCACAGAACGGGACAGGCTCCTTTATAAAAAATTTCTTGTTTCCGATTATCCCTTCGCCTCTTTCCGATACTATATAGACGAAAGCTATCAAAATATCAAAGGATGTGAGACCATTGGATGCCAAAACCGCCGCCTCTCTTTCAGAAAATCTCACTGCCGTCTATGGATATGCCCTTGTCCGTCTTTTCGACAAAACGGACGCGGAAGAGCTTGCGGGCGAGATTGTCTGCGAAATCCTCGCTTCTGCGGAAAATCTGAAAAGTCAGGACGCCTTTGGGGGATCCGTATGGAAAATCGCCGAAAACACTTTCCGGAAATTCCTTCGGAAAAAACTGCTTCAAACGGATATGAAAAAATGATACATGAGAAATAAACGATTTCTAAAAATCGTGCAGGTTGTCTCCGGCGAGCCGAAGCTGCCTGTCCCGCCAATCCGGAAGCCTCCCGTTCTGCCGAAGCTTATCGAAAATGGATTTATCCGATGTGAAAACATGTCCTTCCGGCAAATTTCCCCGTTTTTGAGAATGCCGTTTTTGAAACGCTTTCCGGGCTTCTGCGTCCGACCGCTGAAGTCGCCAGCGCCTGCACATGACGGATATTTCCGATAAAGCGGCAGCCGCTTTATCGGAGCGCGCGCCGGCAGCGGTCCCGCCATTGCCAAAATCCATCACAGACTCGACGTTATGGCATGTCTCACCTGAAAAACGGCGGAAAACGGACAGCTTATCGTCCCGCAGGAAAGGATAAATCTCTGTATCTTCGGTGGAAAAACGACTTCATAGCCAGACCATGACCGCCCCCACAGGCGGTCGCTTTTTATCCGTTCGGAAATCGCTCTTTCGGTTATAAACCCGTCCTCCCGCGCATACACATAAAACAAAAAGAAAAAAGCGGAGGATATATATGAACACGTCCATGTACAAGCCGGAAGGATTTTCAATCGGAAGCGCGGAAAACCGCGAATGCTTTTACTCGCAGGCCGCCTTGGAAAAAGCGGCGGCAACCGGAAAGATACTCGAAGCGCAGGCGGTCCTCTGCGATGCTGAGATGTCCCTTACCGTAGATCTCGGCTGCATGAAGGGCATCATTCCTAAAGAGGAGGCCGTCTATAATGTGACAGGCGAGCCGGTCAAGGACATCGCCGTCATCACGCGCGTCGGAAAGACCGTATGCTTCAAAATCATCGATTTTGAGACACGAAATGGAGAAACGGCGGCGATCCTTTCACGCCGCGCCGCACAAAAGGACTGCATGGAGAATTTTCTGATGACGCTGGTCCCGGGCGATATCATCGACGCCAAGGTGACGCATCTCGAGCCGTTTGGCGCGTTCGTGGACATCGGCTGCGGCATCGTTTCCCTGATGTCGATCGACTGCATCTCCGTATCGAGGATCTCTCATCCGCGCGACCGTTTTTATACCGGCATGCACATCAAGGCCGTGATCAAGAGCATCGATTATGAAACGACGCGCATCTACGTCAGTCACAAGGAGCTGCTCGGAACCTGGGAAGAAAATACGGCCCGCTTCGAGGTCGGTCAAACGGTCGCCGGTATCGTGCGCAGCATTGAATCCTACGGCATTTTCGTCGAGCTTGCGCCGAATCTTGCAGGACTTGCGGAATACCGGGACGGCATCACGCCGGGACAGCGCGCCGCCGTCTACATAAAAAATATCATTCCGGAAAAAATGAAAATCAAGCTTGTGCTGGTCGACGCCTACGGCGGCACGGCGCCGCTGGATTACCGCTTCGATTATTTTGAGACGGGCACCCACATCGACAAATGGATCTATTCGCCGCAGGCTTGCGACCGGCTCATTGAAACGGAATTTGAAACGGTTTCCTAACGCCGTGCCAAAGCCGCCTGCTGTGCAGGCGGCTTTGGCAGTTTATTTTCGCAAGTCCGTCTGGCAGACGGTTCTGATCCCATCCGCCGTTCCCGCCTGCCCCTGCGGGAACGGGACCGCCCGACAGAGGCCGCTTTGCCGCACTGTCCGGATTTCTTCTATCGCTTCGGCCGACATGCAAAATGCAGGACGGCTTCTCAAATGAGTCCATGCGGCAAAGACGTGAAAAAATCCAAGGGAAAATTCCCTTGGATTTTTTGATTACGCACGGAAGAAGGCCTCTATCGCTTTATGGGTCATATAGACGTCCGTTTTGGATACTACCTCATAGGGTGCGTGCATGGAAATCACCGGCACACCGAGGTCGATGACGTCGACGTTCTTTTCGGCGATAAACTTCGCGACCGTACCGCCGCCTCCTCCGTCGACCTTGCCAAGCTCAGAGGTCTGCCATACAACGCCGGCATCGTCCAGCACGCGGCGGACATAACCGACAAACTCTGCGGAAGCGTCGTTCGAACCGGATTTCCCGCGTGAGCCCGTAAATTTCGTTATCACAACGCCGCCATTGACAAAGCAGGAGTTGCGTCTCTCACAAACCTCCGGGAAATTCGGATCAAACGCGGCGTTGACATCGGCGGAAAGGCACTTGGAATTGGCACGGACGACCGCTTCGGATACGCCGAAGCCCGAGGCAAGATCCGCGATCAGGTCAAAATAGATCGCGCTCTGCATGCCGCTGTTGCCCTCGGAGCCGATCTCCTCCTTGTCTGCAAGCACCGCCATCGTCGTATGCACCGGATTCTTCACGGCGACAAGCGCGGTAAGGGACGGATATGCGCAAACCTTATCGTCATGTCCGTAAGCGCCGATGAGACTGCGGTCGAAGCCGATATCACGCGCCTTGTAGGCCGGCACCGCACAGATCTCCGCGCTCATAAGATCCGCCTCCGTCATGCCGTATTTGTCATGCAGATGCTTTAGAATATTCAGCTTGACCGCTTCGGGAAGATTTTTCTCAAACGGTCTGGAGCCGGACAGTAGATTGAGCTGCTCGCCGGAAATTCCGTCGGCAAGTGATTTTCTCATCTGATCGCCGGCAAGATGCGGGAGCAGATCGTCGATATAAAAGATGGGATCGCTTTCCTCCTCGCCGACGACGACGTCCGCCGTCGTGCCGTCCGCCTTCGTTACCACGCCGTGTAGCGCAAGCGGGATGGTCGTCCACTGGTATTTCTTGATGCCGCCGTAATAATGCGTTTTGAGGAAGCCGAGCCCATCCGCCTCATAAAGCGGATGCTGCTTTAAGTCCACACGGGGCGAATCGATATGCGCGGCGGAAAAATACACGCCGCAGGTAAGCGGCTCCGTTCCGATCACAAAAGCAGAAAGGCTCTTGCCGCGGTTGTTGTAATAATATTTGCCGCCGGGCACCGCTTTCATGCCGAAGGTATACGGGACAAAGCCCTCCCTCTCCAGCAGCGCGACCGCGCCTTTCACGAATTCGCGCTCGGTCTTTCCCTTGTCGAGGAATTTTTTATATCCCTCTGCATAGTCATAGGCCGCGGCAATTTCCTCGTCGGAAAGCGCCTCATAGGTGTTCTTTGCCTTGAAGAAAAGCTCGTCCTTCAGCTTTTGTCCCTCTGTTTTTTCTTTGTTTTCCTGTTCAGCCATCGTTTTTTATCCTTTCCTTCCTTAACAAATTTTTATGTAATACCGCGCCTATCCCGAAATATCGGGATAACGGGCCAGGTATTCCTCATAAAAGGTCATAACCTTTCTGACATAGCGCTTTGTCTGGTCAAGCGGGATATTCTCGACGATCAGCGTTTTGCCGTCAGCCGAATAGGCAGGATCGGCAAGCCACGCTCTTACATTTCCGATGCCGCCGTTATAGGCCGCGGCAAGCTGCTCATAGCCGTCCAGCCGCTCATCGAGCCAATGCAGGTAATAGGTGCCGCACTTTATGTTGAATTCCGCGTCGAACAGATCCTCGAATTCTTCCTCCAGCCCCAGGTTTGCCTTGATATCCGTCTCATAGGTCGGTCGCATGATCTGCATCATGCCGACCGCGCCGGATACGGACACGGAGGACGGGATAAAAGAGCTTTCCGCCTTGACGATCGCCATGACGAAGCGCGGGTCGATATGATAGGTCTCCCCGTACTTGACCGCCCATTCATAGCACAGATCCTCGCTTATGGTTTCCTTTTGGGGAAGCTCTTCCCTCCCATAAAGCTCGTCGTACTTTTCTTTATAGGCAAGCACGCGCTTGACATACTCCCGCGTTTCCTCAAAGGGGATCTTTTCTACGATAAGTCCGTCCGCCGTGGAAAGAGCTTCGTCGGCGAGCCATTTCTGGACATTGCCAAAGCCGGCGTTATAGGCGGCCAGCGCTTCGACGGCCGAGCCGAAATAATCGTACCACTTCGAAAAATAATAGGTACCCGCATGGATATTTTCCTGCGCTTCAAAAAGAACCGAGGAGGGAGAAGCCTCAAGTCCGATCTCCTCTCGGATATCGGAAAGATAGGTCTCCGGCAAAACCTGCATAAGTCCGATGGCGCCGGAGGGGGAAACCGCCGTTTGACAAAAGCCGCTTTCCGCCTTGATGATAGCATAAACCATATTCTTCTCGACGCGGTAGCGTGCAGCGTATTCCTCCACATACTCCCGGTAAAGACGCGGATAAAGCCAGGTATCCACCCACTCCTTTACGCTTTCCGAGCCCGCGATGAAAATCAGCGCCGCCGCCAAAAGCAGGAGCAGGACGGCTTTCACGATGCGCCGCAAGAGATGCTCGCTTTTTGACTCGCTCATGGATTCCTCCTTTTTTCAAGGGAATTTAAAACCTCGCCAACCGCCGAAGCAAGCGCCGCGCGGTCCCCGTCATTCCGAATGATAAAGTCACATCGGGCAAGGAAAAACAGGTCGTCATGCTGAGAAGCAAGACGGGCAAGAAGCTCCTCCTCGCTTCTCCCGTCCCGGACGGATAGCCTTTCCACTGCCTTTTTTCTTTCTGTTACCACCCCTACCGTCGCATCACAGACGGATTCCAGTCCGTACTCGAACAGCAAAGGCGCGTCCAGCACCGTATCTCTGCCCCCCCGCTTCGCCGCCTCTACCTGCTCGATGACGAGACGGTAGATCAAGGGCGCGATCAGGCGATTCAGCCGGTCAAGCTCCCTTTTGTCCGAAAAAACAAGCCGGCCAAGCTTCTTCCGGTCCACCGCCCCATCCGACAGATATTCGGGACCGAAGGCCTCCCTGACTTTTTCAAGATAGGAAGCTTCCCTGTCCAGTCCATGGACCAGCCTGTCGCAGTCGATAATCCGGTATCCCGCTGCACCAAAAAGCGCGGCGACCGTGCTTTTTCCTGCGCCGGAGGGTCCGGTAAGGCCTATCATCATCGTATTCCTCCGTTCCGCCGTCCCGCGGCCAAAAAAATCGATTGTCCAATACAAGGGATGCCCGTTATGTAGTGCGGCAAGGCACGGCGTCCACTTTCACTGTATTTCGATCACTGTATTTCGATCGGAAGACAAGCTTCCTGCCGAAAATGCGAGGAGACCTGCCATCTGCTTTTGCAATGCGAAACAGCAGATGGCAGCAGCTTGCCCGCCTTACAGGTCCAGCACCGTATAGCCCGCCGCTTTGAGCATCCGGTTGTAGAGCGCAAGCCCCAGCCCATCCGGCGCGCCCGCTACCGCATAGATTTCGGGAGCGTCCGTTTCGTCGAACCGCCGCAGGCAGTCGAAAAGACGTCTCGCATGCTCCGCATCGTCCTGCTTTTTCCCGAAGGTCATGACGTTTTTTCCGTGCAGATAAGGACCGTATTCATCAAAGCAAAGAATGCCGACAGCCGGCTCCTCCCGCAGCCGTTGCTCAAGGAACAGGACCGCCCGCCGGTCAAAATCCCCATGACCGGCATCCCGAATGAGAACCACTCGAGCCCGCGGCGCATAATGCCGGTACTTCATGCCGGGCGCCTGAGGCGCCACGCCCTCCGGCAGCTTTTCCGTCACGCCTGCGTCGAGCGTCACATGCGGGCAGACCTCCCGCAGCATCTCCGGCGTGACAGCGCCGGGACGCAGCACCGTGACCCTGTCCCCGCAAAGCTTCACGACGGTGGATTCCAGACCGACCGTACAGTCACCGCCGTCCAGAATCCCATCGATTTTCCCATCCAGATCCGCCCGTACATGACGCGCTGAGGTCGGACTCGGACGTCCGGAAAGATTCGCCGAAGGCGCCGCGACCGGCACGCCGGCAAGACAGATGAGCGTGCGGGCGATCCGATTTTCCGGACATCGGATGCCCACGCTGTCAAGCCCGCCCGTCACGGAAAGCGGGATGCAGCCGCGCCGCGGCATGACAACGGTCAAAGGCCCCGGCATGAACGCCGATGAAAGCCGCTCATACAGCTCGCCTGTGACGGCATACCTTCCGGCATCCGCAGGATGCGCGATATGTACAATGAGGGGATTGTCGCTCGGACGCCCCTTCGCCGCATAAATGCGGGAGGCGGCCGCGGCGTCCGTCGCGTCGGCGCCGAGGCCGTACACCGTTTCCGTCGGAAAGGCGACGAGCCCGCCGTGCGCGAGCACCGACGCCGCGTCTGCAAGCTGAGGCTCCAAAGGCGCATAAGGATCGATTTTCCAGTATTCTGTCTTCATTTTTTATTTTCGTTTACTTATTCCAAAATTTTTTAAAAATTATCCATGCTCTGCTTCCCCGCCGGAAAGCCGGCTTGCGGCATCCGCCGCGAGAAGCGCGTCCACCACAGGGTCGAGTTTCCCATCCATAAAAGAGTCCAAGGAATACAGCGTAAGTCCGATGCGGTGATCGGTCACGCGTCCCTGCGGAAAATTATAGGTCCGGATTCGCTCGCTGCGGTCGCCCGTCCCTACCTGCCGCCGCCTTTCGTCGGCGATCTCGCTGTCGCGCTTTGTTTTTTCCCTGTCGTAAAGACGCGCACGCAAAAGCTTCATCGCCTTATCGCGGTTTTTGAACTGGCTGCGCTCCTCCTGACATTCGACCACAATCCCGCTCGGTCGGTGCAGGATCCGGATCGCGGATTCCGTTTTATTGATATGCTGTCCGCCGGCGCCGCTGGACTTGCAGGTCTGAATCTCAAGGTCGGCCGGACTTATTGTGATCTCCACTTCCTCCGCCTCCGGCAGCACCGCTACCGTCACCGTGGAGGTGTGGATCCGCCCCTGCGACTCCGTTTCCGGTACGCGCTGCACACGGTGGACACCGCTCTCAAATTTCAGCCTTGCGTACGCGCCCTCGCCCTCCACGGAAAAGGATATTTCCTTGAAGCCGCCGAGCTCCGTCGGATTTACAGACAGGACCTCCGTGTGCCAGCCGGAGGCCGCCGCATACATCGAATACATGCGGTAAAGGTCTCCCGCGAACAGCGCCGATTCCTCGCCGCCGGCCCCGGCCCGGATCTCCATAATAACGTTTTTGTCATCGCTCGGGTCCCTTGGCAAAAGCAGGATACGAAGCTCTCTTTCGCACTGTTCCATCCCGGCGCGCGCCGCCCGCAGCTCCTCTCCGGCAAGGTCCCGCATTTCCGCTTCGTCCGCCGTATCCTGAAGCTCCCTTGCTTCCGCCGCGGCTTTTTCATACCGGCGGCATTCTCTTATCTTTTCCACGATCGGAAGGAGGCGGTGATGCTCCCGCATCAGCTCACGGAAGAGCTCCGGATTTCCGGAGACCTCCGGCGAAGCGAATCTTTGCTCGATCTCCTCAAGCCGCGATTCGATTTCCTCATATTTTGCGAGCATTTCCGTTTTTCCTCCTGTATATCCGAAGCAAACAGGACAAAAGCCTTGAAGCACACAAGACCGCCGTGCCTTCGCAACTCTCACAAAATCCCATATCGGAAAGGCTTCGCTTTTCCTCCGAAAGACGCCGTCCGGATTTTCCTTTTCCTGTTATTTGTCCTCATTATACTATACGACAAGGGCAAATGCAAGTATTTCCACTCGGAAAAAGAGATTTTTGAAAGGACAGCTTGTGAAAGAAAATGCGAGAAAACGCGAGAAAAACGGAACATATGCCGCTGTAAATTAAAAAACCTGAAAATATTTTTCCAAAACCTGTTGACAACCCTTCTCTTCTATGCTATAATCCTACCGTTATCAAAAAGAAAGGGCGTATTCTGCCCAAACGATTTCATGGAGGAGTTACAGAATGTCAACCTATATGGCAAAAAAAGAGACTCTGGAACGGAAATGGTATGTCATCGACGCGGCAAACAAGCCGCTTGGCAAAACCGCGGTCGCCGCTGCCAACATTCTCAGGGGAAAGCACCGTCCCGAGTTCACGCCGCATGTAGACTGCGGGGAATTTGTGATCATCATCAATGCGGGAAAAGCCGTTCTCACGGGCAAAAAGCTCGAGCAGAAATATTACCGCCGCCATTCCGGCTACATCGGAGGGCTCAAGGAGATCCAGTATAAAACGCTGATGGCGACAAAGCCGGAGCTTGCCATGCGCCTCGCGGTCAAAGGAATGCTGCCGCACAATTCCATCGGGGACGCCAGCATCACACGTCTGAAGGTATACGCGGGACCCGAACACAAGCAGCAGGCACAGAAGCCCATTCCCTACGAGGCAGACTGAGAAAGGAAGGTAGAGAAGAATGTACACAAGTGCAAAACCTTATTTCTACGGCACAGGCAGAAGAAAGAAATCGGTCGCCCGCGTCCGCATTTATCCGGGGACCGGCACCATCACCATCAATAAGCGCGATATCGACGACTATTTTGGACTGGAGACCCTGAAGCTTATCGTCAATCAGCCGTTCGCCGTTACCGGTACGGAAGGCAAATTCGACATCGTATGCACCGCGGCAGGCGGCGGCATTTCCGGTCAGGCGGGTGCTATCCGCCACGGCGTCGCCAAAGCGCTGCTCCAGGCGGATGAAACCTATAAGCCGCTTCTCAAGAAGGCCGGCCTTCTCACCCGTGACCCGAGAATGAAAGAAAGAAAGAAGTACGGACTCAAGGCAGCCCGCCGTGCTCCGCAGTTCTCCAAGAGATAACATTTTTCAATCAAAACTTACGCTCCCCAAAAATGGGGAGCGTTTTGTTTTTCTCTCTCCGTTGGACTTTCGAGCATTCCATGTAAGTCCTCGGCCCTAATCGAAAGGGATTCCCTGCTCTTGTTTTAAGAATCGCGGCGCGGTCACGTTCCGGCGCTGTTTTCCGCATGCGAGGAAATCAGATAATCATACATTTGGCGCTGCACCTTTTCCCATTCGGAAAGCGCAAGCGTAAGCTCCCCGTTGGTCTTGCCGTCGCGAAGGGCGACGCCGTTCGCCATCGAGAGCTTTCCCAGTGCATCCAATGAGCGGAACAGCAGAACGGTCTCCTTTGCCTTTGCGGCGTCGCGCTGCTCTTCCTTTTTCTGCTGTCTTGTGAGAAGCCGCTGAAGAAAAAACAGAATCATCCCGCTTGCGACAGTCGCGCAGGCGGTAAAAACCGTCGATATCACAGAACCCATTTTCCATTCGCCTCCTTTCTCTTCACGTCCTTATTTTTCGGAGTCATCCTCCTCATCGCGATGAAAAAATTCCGACAAGCGCTTTCCGATCTGATCGCCGCCGGTAGCGGAAAGCCCGCTTGCAGCCCCGATCAGAATCGCCCCCGGCAAGGATTCGGAAATCCATTCGGGATCTACGAAAAACAGGGCTGCGCCAAGGCCCATCCCGATAAAAGCCGACAGGATAGGATAGAAGCTTTTCCAAGAGGCGGCGCCTCCGGTCACAGCCTTGACAAGCTCGATCAAGAGATAACAAGCGACCGCGATGGCAGGAAGACAATAAACGGAATTTTCACCCATTCCTCGATCCCTCCCCTTTTTCCGGACGGCGCAGGCGATACCGGCAGCCCTCACAACTCTCCGCATAGCAATAGGCGCAGTACCCGAACGCCGCTCCCGTATCGTCCTCTGCCCGGAGCGTATCCAAAAATTGCTCGACAAGCAGCGCCTCCTCCTCCGCTTTCCGTATACACTGTCTCCATTCAGAAAGCAGCCGTGTCAAGGTTTTGGTTTCATCATTTTCTGTCTTCATAAAATGTTCTCCTTTCGCTTTTTCCCGCCGCAGAGCGCACATTCACCTCTGTAATAATACGGACATTCCTCGCATTTCCATTCCAGATCGCAGCCCCCGCCTTGGACCTGCGCCGTGTAAAGAATGCCTGTCATCTGCTGTATGCACCCTTCGACAAGCAGCGCCGCCTGCCGCATTTCCCGCAGGCAGCGGTGCAAATTTTCATATTCTTTCTCTTTCAATTCTCCGTTTTCTCCCCTTCCCCAAAGGCATCCGCATCCGCGTCGCTGCCGCAAAGCTGCTCGAACCGCTCCAAAACGGACAAAAACCGCGTATACTTGTCTGCCGTCCCGCCGCAGAGCGCCGGCAGCCGGCCCGCCCCGTCTTCCGGCGTGTCCGGATAAAGCTCGAGCTCGATTTCGTAATCCGCCGTGCCAAGATAAAAATTGCGGTCAAAGGACAGAACACCAAGCCTCTCGATCCGAAAATTCGTGCGCTGCGTCGTCAGCGCGCCGAGTCTATGGAGCAGCCGGTTTTTATAGGTGATAAAACGAGGAAGACGCTCCACCCGAAAGCTGCTTTCTTCGCTTATCCCGCTTTTTCCGTGCTTTTTCACCGTTCCCGCAAGCGGACGGCCCTCCGTCTGCCGGATGCGTACGCAGACACCTTCCTTTCCCAAGCCATGATCAATGGTATCGTAATAATGATTGATTTGCAGGCGCTGCTCCCCTGCCGACAAGGCAAGGCACGATACCACATGCAAAAGCGCCTCAAATTCTTCCTTCGGCACCAGCCGTTTCCCTTCTCTTTCTCTCATAACAACTCTCCCTGCTGCCTTCGGACAGCGTAAACAAAAAATCTCGTGTTTTGTTCCGTAAAACAAAAATCGTTCCGCTTATTTAGAAATTCATGCGTGAAACCAGCCGCATTCTGCTGCGATGTAATATACTTTTCGCGCTATTTTCTCCTTACGATTTTTCCCGTTGCGTTTTTGGGGATCTCATCCGTCAGTTCGATTTTGGCCGGCTGCTCGTACATGGGCAGAACCCTGCGGCAAAGCGCCGACACCTCGTTCGGATCCAAAAACGAGCCCTTGACCTTGAGCGCGACCGCCTGTCCCGCAAGCGGATGCGGAATGGCATAGGCCAAGACCTCCTCCACCCGCGGATCCTCCTTCAGCGCGCTTTCGATCTCGCCGGGATACAGATTCATGCCGGCATATACGATCATATCGTCCTTTCTGCCTAAAATCCGAATCGAACCGTCTTCAAAGCGCACCGCCATATCGCCGGTACGAAGCCAGCCGTCCCGCACCGTATCGGCCGTAAGCCCGGGCGCCTTGTAATAGCCGAGCATGACATTTTTTCCCTTTATCCACAGCTCGCCTTCCCTCCCGTTCGGGACCTCGGCGCCATTCTCGCCGGTGATTTTCATCGATATCGAATGCAGCGGATGCGAAAGCGTCTGCGGCGCACGGTCAAACCGCTCCGGCACAAGATAGGCGACCCGCGGGGATGCCTCCGTCAAGCCGTACACATGATAAATATCCGCCTGGGGAAACAGCAGCCGGATCTTCTGCGCCGCCTCGCCGGCAAGACATTCCCCGCTTACGGCGACTGTTTTCGCGGACAGCGCCCGCTTTGCAAGACGGGATACCAGCTGAAAATAGGACGGCGTCGAACAGACGACCGTGATCCGCCGCCGTTCCATCTCCTTTACAAATTCGCCTACCGAATACGGATTTTCAAAAAAGTAAAGATTCGTCCCCCGCATCAGCGATACCAAAAACTCGCCGGTGAGCACCGCACAGTGATAGATCGGACGGGAAATCAGGATCCGATCCTTCTCCGTCAGAGGGAAATAGCGCAGGATGTCCTCCGCATTGGCAAGGATATTCTCTTCGCTCAGCATCACGCCCTTCGGCTCTCCGGTCGTTCCGGACGTACACAGGATAAAGGCAGGAGAGGGCTCCGGCACCTCATAATGCTCGTCCTCGATTTCAAAAAGGGTAAGCTCCCCCGCCTTTTCCCCGATCAAAAAACGCGGCTGCAGCCAATTTAAGATCCGGCGCAAATGGACCTCGCCATACCGGCGGGAAAGCGGGACCGCCGTTTTCCCCGCCGCAAGGCAGGAAAGGACCGCGAGCGCCGTACCAAGCTCTGTTTCACATAAGATTCCATAGCACGGAGCGGTCAGATTTTCCGCAAAGCGCTCGGCGTACGCTGCGCTCTCTTCATACGTGACGATGCGTTCCCCCTCGCATAAATACGAGGCAGGATGTGTTAGCATCCGTTGTTTCAATCGATTCCAAAGCATTTTAATATCCCTTCTTTTCCAAATTTTCCGCAAACGCCCGCAGGAGAAGCTCTTCTGTCTCCCGGACCTCCCGCAATTTGCGGATCATCGACGCAAGGAGGCTCTCCTTTTCTTTTTCATGATACATGGCATATTCAAGCCGAAGCAAATGACAGCGCTGCACGACTGCACGGTAGGCGCCGCTTGTCCCATTTCCGAGAGAAAGCGCATTTTCCGCGTCGCAAAGACAGCCGAGCACGCATTTTTTGTGCTCCCACAGAAGGCGCATCACGCGCCAGTCCATTTTCTCATGCGGAATACGGGCCTGCGCCAGCATCTCCAGATACCGGATCAGCGCCTCATATACGGAGAGGCCGGACACACGCGTCCGTCCGTTTTCCGAAACGGATGCCGGTTCCAGATAAGAACGGAACGATTCGGCAATCAGAGACAGATCCAGCGCCACCGGAGAGCTCCCCGTCCTTGCCGCAATAAACCGCGGATGCTCCTGCGCCTGCGCGGCGGCAAGGACTCCGCGGAAGAAGCCCTGCGCCGGCGTCTGCCACACGCCGTAATTCCATCTGCTGTCGTAGGCGGCAAGCGTCAGCGTTTCCGCCTCGCCGTCATAGCCGAGGATAAGGCCGTCGTGATAAAAATGCCTTGTCCCGTAAAAGCTTTTCCCTTCGATAAAATAATCGTCGACATGATCGAAAAGCACGTAATATCCCGCATCAAGCATGCTGCGGACCGTCTTTTCCGCATCCTCGGGGCAAAACCAGATATTTACGATATAGGTTTCAAGATTTTGATCGGCGAGCACGCCGTGCGGCGTCGCTATCAGCTTCGGAGAGGGGTTCTCCTTTCCAAAATCCTCAAAGCAGGAGAGTCCCGTCGCATGATTGTAAAACCAGCGCACCCCCGTCGGATTTTCTCCGGCAACGATGCCATGGCTCGCCATATAATGATACGCAAGGAACAAAGGCTCTTTATACGGCAGCAGTATTTTCATAAGCTCCTCCCGCATATTTCTGTGCAAGACGCACGACGTCGCCTGCCGTGACAAGCTGGAAAGGATCGAGGTCGGACTCCTCGAATTCCGCATCCAAAAGCTCCTCAAGCGCAAGAATGAGAGAAACACGCCCGAAACTGTCAAGGCCGAGGTCCTCGGAAAGCCGGCTTTCCCTGCAAACGCTGCTCCCTGCCGCAAGCTCGCCAAGAAGCGCCAAAACCTGTCCGGACATGTCCGGGCGGCGGGCAAGGAGCTCGTCGATCTTTTCCCTTACGGCGGCGAAGGTTTGTTCCCAAGGTCCCTCTGCATTGATCAAGATCCCGCCGCTCCTGCCGCAGATTTCCCGATATTCCTTCCGCAATTCATATTGGAGCGCCATGTCGATATACCGGTCCTTCTCCGCTGCCCGCGAGCGGACGCGCGCGACAGCGGTTTTTACCGGAACGTCGAGGAAAAACGCGAGGTCCGGCTTCGGGATCGTCTCCGCGATCTCATAGATCCAGCGGTCCTCCCGATATCCTCTCGCGCGCAGATTGGCAAGGCAGGAATAAAAATACCGGTCGCTTATGACCGTTTTCCCCTCGCGCAGAGCCGGCAGAATCACATGACAGCTATGCTGCACCCTGTCGCTTGCCGCAAGCAGGGAGAGACTGCGGTATTCGTAATTGTCGTGATCTTCCAGATCCATATAGGTCCGGAAGATATCGGAACGCCGAACAAAGTCCGTCGGCTGCCTTGTCAGCAGAAGCGAATGTCCCTTTTTTTCAAGATAGGCCGCCGTCTTTTCTATCATGGTGGACTTTCCGCAGCCGTCAAGCCCGCAGAAGGTAATCAAAAGGCCGGTGCCGTCATGCACCTTCAGGTTCAGGGCCTCCATGCTCCCACCTCCTCAAGAAGTGCAGTGCGGTCCGTGGCAAAAAAGCGCGCCGCCGTGTCCGGCTCCGTATACCGGTATTTCTTTTTTTCCTCAGGAGAGATCACCGTCAAAAGCGAATCCGCACACACGTCGGTTAGTCTCTCAAGGATCTTTATGCCAGTCCCCGTCTCGTCGCCGAAAAGCGCTTTCGTCTCCGATACCGCAAATGCACATTCTGTCTCAAGATTCAGCGCGCGCGCCCTTTCCGGGATGCGGACCGCCTCCTCTTCCGTCATATCGAAAAGCATCAGATACAGATCGACATACTTATAAAGGGTCATGTCCCGCTTTCCGGAAATCCAGGGATATGTGGTCGCTTCCTTATAAAGATGAGCGCAAAGATGCAGGAAGAAATCCTCTCCTGCAAGCGCCGGGACCCTTATATCCCGAAACGGAACGGATACCGCACGGGAAAGCAGCTCTCGGACCGTCTTCGTCCCGCCGTTTTTAAAGTCCGGAGAAAAATTGACGTCCACCTCAAAATAGCGCAGATACGGCAGGTCGACCTCCTTGAGATACGGCACGGTCTCTCCCCGCGTCATCCGAGAACGGACGATCTCCTCTCTCGACGCCGGAACAAAGACGCCGTTTTGGACGCTTCCCTGCCGGAAGCCCGCGTCAGCAAGCGCTTTGCCGAGCGCGGTGAGGGATTCCGGCAGGGTCAGAAGGTCCGCGTCATTGGAGGTACGGCATCCGTCCGGATATTTTGCGCAAAGATAACCGCCTCCTCCCTTGAGTACCGCGAAAAGCCCTGCGCAGGGCGCAAGCGCCGTCTGCAGCTGCTTGAGGCACTGAAAATAGCTCTCGTTATACCGGACATTCTGTTCCCACGCATGGGACAGCGCATTCCGCGCTTCCCTATGCAGATAAGGCAAAAGTCCGCATTCCCGAAGGACATGGTAAGCGACCCCCGCCGTCCGGTTCCAAAACAGTTCGCCGAGCACAGCGGCGCTCATCGCGCCCTTTTGCAAAAGTGTCTCCAGCCGCTCCCCGTCCGGCTTCCGGAGCCGGCACACACAAAGCAATAGTTCTTTTTCAAATGAATTCATCGTTACTCCTTTCATGATCTACTGCACCACAGGTTTGGAATAGGAGGCAAGCATTTCCTTCAGAATCAAAAGCTCAGCGTTTCCGATCACGCACACGCCGTCCCTCTCGGCCGCCGAGACGATGCCGCGTATGACATCGGCCTCGCTGCGCTTGAAGTACATACGGTCCATCGTATAACCGTCCATCACATAGACGCCGCCGTCATACCGTCCCGGCCGCGTATATATCGGAGCCGTAAGACTGAGCTCCTCGATATCCCGGCGGATCGTCCTCTCGGAAACGCCGAGCTCTGCCGCCAAATTCGATATGGTTTCGTGTCTGCGCCGACATAGGATCCGCAGGATCTCGTTCTGCCGTCCGGCCATTCCCAAGAGGACCACCTCCTTTCTGTCTGACAGTTTAATGAACAATCCGGACAGCGCATGTCCGGATTAAAAAAGACCCTGAACAAAAGAAAAACCCGGCAGAACGGCATCGCAGCTTCTGCGATCACCGATTTGCCAGGTTCCTCTTGATCCGAGTCAAGTCCAACGTATCTCTTCAGCAAACAGTTCCATGTCCGGGAGCGCCGGCGCTCCCGCTGCGGTCCAGCACCTTGACGGAAACGCCGTTGTTTTCAAAGCAGACAAGGAGCGGATTTTTACATTTTGGACAATGCATCTCCACGACGGAATGCGGTACAGCCTTGCATAACCCTCTGCCGCATACCGGACAGCTTGCCATACATCGAATGCTTTCTTGTTCTGTATTCATTGATTTTCCCCTCTTTCATCAACTGTTCTGAACAAAAGTTTGATACAAGGAAACAAAAAATACGGCATTTTGCCGTAAATTCATGCGGTCCTCTGCTCCCTTCCTTTTTCTAACATTATCATATATGAAAAACAAACGTTTGTCAAGTCCTCCCCTCAAACTTTTTTATTCTTTTACTTTAAAACGTTCTTTTCCTCGAAGCTGCCGCTTCAGCACAACATCTTTCCCCAAACGCCGAACTCTTTTTCCCGTCCTGCTCCCAAACGGAGCCTTCGTCGACGGCCCTCCGACACGATCGGCAGGCTTCCGGCGTCATCGAAGAAAAGAGCGGCCGCCGGACCTCTGGGCGGCCCGCTCTTTTCTGTTTCTTCTCCCTTCTATCGGGTCTATGACAAAGCGAAAAATCCGTCGCTTTCCCTCCGCGCACATCTCATTGGAAGATGCGCGTTCTCGCCAATGCCGCTGCATTTAAGCCTCTCAATACAAGCTATGCTCCTTCCGATCTGCTCGCCATGGAGCCGCGGCGCCACGATATGTCCCATACGACGTATCGGGAGCCGCTTTCCCTCTTATTTTCTCAAAGAAGGGCAGCACGGCCCGCAGGATGTCCCGCGCACGCTTCGGCGGCCAAGGATATCCCCTCATCTATCTGCCGCTTCCCGCGTGATCCCACCTTTGCCGGCAAGTCTTCCCCTCTGTGCCGGCGAATGAATTTGACTTTGGCGCTCACTTTAACAATGGACCGGCGCCCGCAGCCTCGTCTCATCCAGCAAGGGCCGCAGACCGGCAAGGGCACCGCCGTTCCGGAGCATCTGTCTATAAAAGGAGGTCCAGCGTCCGGTATCGTCCCCAAGCGCGGATACCGCCGACCGTCCGGAAGGCATCCGATACCTGACGGGACAGTTCAGGCAGTATGCAAACGCATTGTATCCGGAAAAGGACCGCGGGTCCAGCGTCATGTCCGCGTTCAAAAAGCGTCCCGTTTCGGGATCATAGTACCGGCTGCTAAGATAATACAGTCCCGTTTCCGTATCATAATAGTACCCCCGATAGCGGAATGGGTTGAGCGTCCCGATGCCATGCGCGTCCACAAGGATTTTATAAGCGCCCCAGGCGTCATAGGCATATGCCGCCGCAAGGCCGCCGTACTCGTCATAGATCGCCGTGACATCGCCCTGCAGGTTCTTTTCATAGAAATAGTCCACGCCGTCATACCGAAAGCCGCATATCCCGTCGCTGCCGTAGTAATATGTAAGCGTTCCCGCAGGCCCTATCTCCCGAAGGAGCCTTTCGCCGTCGTTTACATAGACCGTTTCGCCTTTTTTGACCCGTATGCCGTCCGCATCATATGCGAAGGTGAGCAAACTGTCCTCATCCAAGCGATACCCCAATAGCAGCCGGACTCTTCCCCATATCAGTGCATGGCCGCGGTAGACCGTCGGATTGCCCAGCGCATCATAGGAGATGACATCTCCGCCAAAGCCGGTCAGTCTGTCTCTCCAGCCGCAGGACGCATAGGAATATACCTTCGTATCCAGCGCCGCGCCAAGAGGTCCCGTCGTATAGGCAAAGGTCTTCTTCGCAAGAAGATTTCCCGCCGTATCATAGGCAAACGTGCGGCTTTGTCCCAGCACGGCGTTGTCCTCTCTGATAAGCTGATCCAACCCGTCATATGTGTATTTTGCCGCATATTCCGTCCCGTTGCGTACCGCCGTGATATTTCCGCTGCCGTCATAGGTATACCGAAGCACGTCCTTTTCTTTTCCGCCGGCATACCGCGTGAGCTGCCGTACCGTCCGCGAAAGGCTTGTCCCGCACGCCGTCTGTGTATCCGAATATCCATAGCGCTGCGCAAGCAGCGGCGAAGAGGTGCCGGGCAGCGTCAAAACGGTCTCGGTCACGCGTCCCGCACGGTCGAGCCTGCGCTCCTGCCTGAACACGCCGTCGAGCACGATGCCCGTCACGGCTGCGTCCGGATAGACCGCACCGTCCGGACGCGCTTCATAAATCGGCAGATAGCGCAGCACCCTGTCTCCAAGGCAGATATCCGTCTTCTTCATACGGTTTTGCCTGTCGTATTCCCATGTCTTGAAGCGGACGCCGTCTATCGTTTCCTCCACAGGGCTGCCGAACTTATCGTATCGATAGGCGTGCGCACGCTGGCAGCTATGATCATGGACCTTTCCCGTCCTTCCGTTCGCATCATATTCCCACTCTGCGATGACCGTATCGTTTCCGTCCCGGTCGGTATAGGTACGCCTTACCGGCCTTCCCCGGCAGTCGCTTTCCACCTCCATTTTCTCTCCGCCGGCAAAGCTTGTCACCTCCGTCTCGGTTTCACGGCGGAGGCGGCGGACCTTCCAATACGTTTCCCCAGCGACGGAAACGCTTTCCATGCGTCCCGCATTATCATAGGCAAAACCGTAAGAAAAGCCTCCGCGGGTTATCTTTGAGAGCATTGCTCCGGTATATTCATACAGTACAAAATAATTGTCATTCCCCACCGACGCACGCATGCTTGCCGCAAGGTCGGATGCCGCATCGTATGCAAAGCGTATCGTCTGTCCGCTTGGCAGCGTCATATCCCGCAACAGCCCTTTTACCGGATGGCAGCGGTTCCGGAGCCGGAGGCCTTCTCTGCCCGCGCCGAATATCTCCGCCGCAAATTCGCCCGTTTCATCGGTAAGGATCCTCGCCTCGGAAAAAAGCGGCGCGGCGGACGCCTTGTCATCCGGATCTCGCATCTGCGGAAAATAGGTTCTGACAGAGGCCGGCATTCCCTTTTCATGATAGGTATATTCCGTCCTCCGATCCCGTTCGTCCTGCCGGAGGATCAATCGATGCCTTTTGTCATACGCATAGCTCCGAACAAATTTGTTTCCCTCACAATCGATCACCGTCTCCCGCACGATGTCTCCCAAACTGTCCTGCTCCCGTATCACCGTACCTTTGCTGCCGCTCAAAACGGCACGCCGTACAATTCTATGGACTTTCCCAAGAACCATCGTGTTTTCCCCGACGGCCTGCTCATCTAAGCTTATTTGCGACGGCACGTCCCATAGCCGGACATCCCCGAAAAGACATCTTCCCCGGTTGTGGGAATAATCCAGATACACCGTGACGGACAAGAGCGTTTTTCCGTACGAGATTGGAATCGGAAGCGCCATGTACTGCCAGCCGGCATAGCCGGCATCGTACCCTGCGCGAAGCTCCGCTGACGCACCATCCGTATACCGCGCCCGCACACGAATCTCAAACCGCGTGCTGCCCGTCCCGCCCGTCGGCGCCGAATCCGCCTTTGCCCATGCAGACAGCATCAGCGCACCTCCGCAAGCATGCGTCATATGGGAGGCGCTCACCGTCTGCTCTAAATATTTGTCTCCATACACGGAGCCCACAAGCTGATAAACCGCTGCCCTGCGGTTTGGATCACAATAAACGATCCCGTCGCCGTCCGGACCGCCGCTGCCGATTCGCTCTCCCGTAAGCCGCCATGAATCCTCCCCCATTTCAAAGGAACCATTGGCGATTCGGTTCTGCTCCTTTCCCGCTGCGGAAAACGATGCCGCAAAGGTGCATTTTTCATCCGTATACCGGTAAAGCGACGCCACCGTCTCAAAGCGGCCCCGGAGGAGCCCGCGGTCCGCTTCCGCCGGCGTGTCCTCATAGCAGAGGACCGTTCGTCCTGCCTTGTCAAGCACATAGACCCTTTGCATGCCCGTCTGGTCTGCCACCGCCACCGAGCGCGCGCTGCGGTAAACGATCTCCCGATACGCATTCGGTGCGGCTGTGCCGGCAATGGCCTCTGGAGCATACATCTCCGCCCTTATCACCCTGCCGTCTTCGGAATATCGATAAACCGTCCCTGCGCCGTCCTGCTTCTTGACAGCAGCAAGCCGATATTTTTCGTCATAGGCATAGGACACCGTCGAACCGTCCGGATATTTTACTTCGGCAAGACATCCCGCCGCGTCATAGCGGTAGGTCACCATCCGGCCCGCCGGATCCGCTATCATATCCAGTCTGCCAAATCCGTCATAATAAAAGCCGATGCGCCTGCCGAAGCTGTCCTTTGCCGCGGAGATCCGTCCGTGCGGGTCTCTTTCCACCGTGATCCGATTGCCTGAAGCATCTTCCAGTTCCCGAAGCCAGCCGCTGGAATCCAAGCGTTTCCTGCCGCCGTGTCCGTCATGGATAACGTACCCCTCCGCCTTCCGCGCCAGCGTCAGACCAAGCCCGCCCGTATCCTTCCAGCTTCCCCGCTTTCGTATAAAGCTATGTATCCGTCCCTTCTCATCGATAAAAGCAGCGTCCCCTGCGGCATCCCGCCGCATTTCCACCCGCTGGTCTAAGGAGAGGCCCCAGCCCTTGCCGTATCTTCCGCCATAGGTTTCCCCACTTCCGATCCAGTAATGGGAAACGGAAAATGGAAGCATGGCGCTGCCTGAACGAACATCTTCCCGTTCATAGACAAGAGCGCCCGTAAACAAATCGATATGACCATTTTCCGGCTCCCCGGCAGAAGACACGGCAAAAAGGCTTGGATGGCCGGAATACGCATCCCGCTCGGCATACTGCACCCAAAGCTCTGCCATGCCGGAAAATTCAACGCCGCCTCTCTCCTTTTCACCTGAAGGTCCGCACAGATCAGCCGGTCCACCGCAGATGCTGCCATTTTGTGTGATCGCATACGCTTTGGGGAAGAGCGCAAAGCCGCATCCGCGTTCGCCCCCGTCATGCGCGCTCTTCACCGACTCCGTGACATCCAAACAAAACACATGCCCATTTTCCTTCGGAAATTCGATGATCGACTGCCAGCCGGTGTTCAGGCGCCAATAAAAATCCGCATCTTCCGCGGAAAACTGCTGCGTCAGGGTCAGAACGGCAGAATGGATCTTAGCAGATGCCGGAATCCACGAAAGGTCCGCGAACAAATGACTTCCCCATGCGAGCTCACCACGGAAGCCCGCCGCGATACCGTCAAAGCCGCCGGCCGTATTCTTGCAGCAAAGCAAAGTCTTTTCGAAACCGCCAGGCTCCGCACGCAGGTCGATCGTGACCGGACGTATCCTTTCCGGCGCATGGAGCCAAGCAGCATCCGCCTCTATGCACAAATCATAGCTTCCGCTGCCCGTCTCGTTCAGACGATAGAAAACCGCCTCGCTGCGCTCTCCCGCCGCATCCCGCATAAACGGCGCCGAAAATCGGAGCCTTCTTTTTCCGCCGGCACAAAAATCGACCGCGCGGCCGTCCTCCGACATGACGGGCGTCAGTCCCCTTGTCCGCAGCCGGAAGCAAAGCGTACGGCCTGGATTTTCCCCGCACAGGACAATGCTTTTTCTCAGCGCGCCGTTTTTTACTTCATAAACAAAACCGACGCCTTCCCCGACAGGAGCATACCGTACCCGTGCTCGCTTCCCATATTTCTTTGACGGGCTCTTTTTCAAGTATGCCGGATCCGGCTCTCCGTCCTCGATCGCCGGCGAAGGGAACGTCTTCTCCGGACCCGCCGGCGCCGTTCCGAGGTATTCCCATTCGACGCCGGACCTTCCGTTTTCTATATCCATCTTTCCGAGATTGTTTTTCCCGTCCGGCAGTGTGACGCGCCAAGCGCCCATTTTCGCGGTAAGCCCCCTGCTCCCTGCGGAAAGACCCCTTTGGCTCTCCTCCCATCGTCCCGTCCTGCCGTTTCGTGTGTGAAGCGGCTCGGAGCTGAGCACCGCGAGGCGTGTTCCGTTTTTTAGCTGATAAGCCTTTCGGCTGCCTGTCCGCATACTCTTAATCTCCCGCACAATGTCGGCTTTTTTCCATTCGATTTGATTCTGACCCATGTTTTCCTCCTTTGCTTTTGCATATGAAATCTCTAAAAGCGTTAAGAACGCACAGCCGTTCCCGCAGATGCCGTACCGAAATCCTACGCATAGGCACGCCTTCCCAAAGCTGCCCGACGGCAGCCGAAAGCAACCCTTCCCTGTCCGGCAGGGCAAAGCAAGCTTTGCCTTGCCGGCGGGATTTTTCCCGCGGCGGCCGAAAGCGCTCCGCTCTCTGACAAATTTCTATTTTCGGATACGGACCGAGTCTCAGAGTCCGAAAAATCCAGCTCTGCGGAGGATATGGCGCAGATAAACTGCCGCTTTTTCCTTTCCCCGCACTTTGACCGGATGTCGGTTCCCTCTGACGGTCACGATATCCGGACAGAGGGCTCAGCGCCATGACGCGCCCATCGGCTTGCCATTTTGGATTTCATCTTTTCTTCCCCTTTTCTGCACGCCGACTTCAGTATAAAAAGAAATGCGGACAAAGGATGTCCGCATTCAAATTTTGTCTGCCGCCGTATTTTTCATTGTATCCCTGACACTTCTATGATAAAATATCATCACAACCGATGGTTGATAGAATCAAAAACCAATGGTTGCAGAACATCAACCGCCGGTCCCTTCCTTCCCCCGTTTTCCCATGCTATCATAAAGACAACAAATTCAAAGGAGGACAAAATCATGTCTGAATCCCTCGGCAAAAAAATATCCGAACTGAGAAAAGAAAAGAACCTTACACAAGAAGGGCTTGCGGAAGCGCTGGGCGTCTCCCCGCAGGCGGTCTCCAAATGGGAAAATGACCTGTCCTGCCCCGATATTATGCTGCTGCCGGCGCTTGCTTCCCTATTCGACGTGAGCATCGACGAGCTGTTCGGGAAAAAACAGAAGGAAACAGTCCTTTTGCCTCCCGACAGCCGAAAAAATCCGGATGAGCTTCTCCTGCGCGTCTGCGCCCGCGTCGACGATGACGTGAAAATAGTCCTGCGGCTTCCGATGCCGCTCGTCAAAACGATGCTTTCGACGGGACTCACGATGCCGCAGATTTCGGGGAACGATATATTGAAGGAATTGGACCTTGAAAAAGTCCTCCTCCTCGTCGACAACGGTCTTTACGGCAAGCTGCTGGAAATCGAAGCCGACGATGTTCTCATCGAGGTCGCGGTGGAATAAATGCATGAAAATCCAAATTCACACCGGTGATGTTCACCTTACCCTTCGAATTCCCACTTATTTGGCATTCAATGCGCTGACTGCCTCGATTGCGGGACACCAACTAAAAAAGCATGATTTCCCGCAGCTTGACGGGAAAACGCTCACGGTGCTCTTTCGGGAGTTCCGGAGGCTGAAAAAGAAGTATCCGGCATGGCAGCTCGTCCAAATCGAAACTGGGAAAGGCGAGCAAATCGAAGTAAGACTGTAAATGAAAAAAGAAAAAGCGGCAAAACGCCGCAAAATCCGTTTCGACACCAGATTGTGACAATCTTTTTAAATCGCAGGTGCTATCCTACTATCAGGATAGCACTTTTTTATTTGCAAGGAGGTTCAATATGGAGGAAAATTTAAAAATTTCCTGCGTCGGGGAAACGCTCACCGCCGCTCTTACGGGCGAGATCGACCATCACAGGGCTGTCTCGGTCCGCGCGGACATCGACGAGGCGATGTACAGAGAGCTTCCGAAGACGCTCGTCATCGACATCGGCGGCGTCGATTTTATGGACAGCTCCGGACTTGGACTCATTCTCGGACGATATACAAAGGCCAAGGAGATCGGTACAATGCTCGTCGTGCAGAATCCGTCTCCCAGAGCCGAAAAAATGTTAAAAATGGCGGGCATCGACCGAATGATCAAAATCGAGAGCTCATCTGACAAAGGAAAGGATGTGTAACCATGGGAAAAACACCTGTAAACGAAATCAAATGCACGTTTTTGTCCAAATCGGAAAACGAATCACTGGCCAGAAGCATCATCTCCGGCTTCATGCTGCCGCTCGACCCGGATGTGGAGGAGCTCGCTGACATCCGCTGCGCTGTCTCCGAGGCTGTCACCAACTGCATCGTACACGCCTATCGAGGCGGCAGCGGGATGATTACGCTCTGCGCAAAATATTTTGACGACCGGACGCTGAAGATCACGATATCCGACCGCGGATGCGGCATCGAGGATGTAGCAAAGGCCAGAACGCCGCTGTTCACCACCTGTCCCGATGAGGACAGATGCGGCATGGGCTTTTCCATTATGGAGAGCTTTTCCGACAAGCTTTTTGTCACATCCAAGCCCGGACAGGGAACCAAGGTCACGCTCATTCGGAAGCTTTCCTCACCCCCGGAGGCTACATAAAACCGAAGGAGGAGCGTTTTTATGTCCGAATGTATGGAAAAAACCGACAGCGAGGACAATTTGACCCTGATCGCAAAAGCACAGAGCGGCGACCGCGCCGCCATGGACCAGCTCATCTCCCAGAACATGGGACTTGTCAAAAACATCGCCCGCCGCTTTATCGGCAGAAACACCGAATACGAGGACCTTGTACAGATCGGCACCATTGGAATGCTGAAAGCGGCGAAAAGCTTCGACACGAGCTTCGGGACCGTCTTTTCCACCTATGCCGTGCCGCTCATCATCGGAGAGATCCGGCGGTTCCTGCGGGACGACGGCATCATCAAGGTAAGCCGCGACATTCGCAAAAAAGGGACCGCCATCATGAAGGCAAAGGAAGAATTTATCAAAGAGCACCAGCGCGAACCGAAAATCTCCGAGCTTTCCGAGCTCTGCGGCATGCCGGCGGAGGATATCGTCTACGCGCTCGACGCGGTCTGTCCGGTATTTTCGCTTCAGGAGACCGTGGGCGGCGAGGAGGATGGCACAACACTTGAAAATCTCACCCCCGCCTCCGAAAATGAGATCGAGAGCATGACCGACAAGCTGGCGCTCTCCGAGGCCATCGCCAAGCTCGACGAGCGAAGCCGCCAAATCGTCATCCTTCGCTTTTACAAAGACCTTTCCCAGCAGCAGACGGCGGAAATCCTCGGCATCACGCAGGTCAAGGTCTCAAGAGAAGAAAAAAAGATCTTCGAATTTCTGCGGCGCGAGCTGTAGCGGTTGACAAACGATCCCTCTTTCCGTATACTGTATTTACAATATGGGAAATGGGAGCGATACGATGAACATTTTAACCGACGGAAGATTCAACAAAGCCATCGAACAAGCGGTTTCCTCCTATTTAGGAAAGCCCTTTTCGATCACCGGCATTCGGGAAAACAAAGCCGGCGCCATGCACCCCGCCGCTATATTCGAGGGCGAAAAATTCCGCGTCTTTGTCAAAGCAGGGACCCATTCGTTCTCGCCGGAGCAGTTTGAGCGGGAAGCGCAGGAGCTTGATTATATCCGCACGCATTCCGAAGTCAAAACGCCCGAGGTCATCGCTACCGTCCGGGAGGCGGGTGCCGTCCTGCTGATTTTAGAGGCCATTGACATCGTAAATCCGGAGACAAAGCAGGACTATGAACGGCTCGGAAGAGGGCTTGCCTCCCTGCATTGGACGGAAAACGACCGGTGCGGATTCGAATATCCCACCTATCTCGGCATCTTCCGGCAGGACAATACGTGGAAGGACACGTGGCCGGAATTTTTCGGCGAATGCCGGCTGCGCGATTCGATGAAAATGGCGGTGGATGCCGGCAATATGACCACGGAGGAATGCACCGAGGTGGAAACGCTCATCGCAAAGCTGCCCTCGCTTTGTCCGCCGCAGACCTCTTTTTCCCTTCTGCACGGGGACCCTTGGCTCGGCAATCTGCTCTATGATGGGAAAGAGCTTGTCGCCATCGATTGCAGTCTTTATTACGGGAACCGTGAAATCGACCTTACCACCGTGGATTTCTTTTGTCCCGTCTCGCCCGTCTTTTTTGAAGCGTATCACGAGGCCTATCCCATCGAGCCGGGATTTGCGGAGCGTGCCGATCTCTGGAAAATCAACCAATGGCTCGGTCACGTCACGCTGTACGCCGACAAGTTCAAGGGAAAGCTCATGGATGCCGTCCGAAAATATAAATAAGAAGCCGGAGAGCCTTCTGCTCTCCGGCTTCTTTGCACTTCGTCAGAAAACGGCTCAGTCGACCCATTTCGGGTTCGTTCACACATTCCCCATTTTGACATCATAACGGTGGGACAGCCCTCATCATCCCATGCCATTCCCCCTGCAAAATGTCCATCGTTCCGATTTTGTGAAACGAGCAAGCGCATCGGCGCCGCGTGCTTTGGCGCGGCGCCGATGCGCTTGCAAACGAATTTACATGCAATGTCTCAAAAAGGAACTTCCCCAAACGTTCTCATACGCAAAAGCCTTCTTTATAATGTTCTCCGAGAGGGTTTACTGGTCCTTATAAATTTTATCCTATTTTCTCCCTATTATCAACGGATATTTGACTCTTTTTATGCTCCTTCTTTATATCCCGCTGAAAGAGCAGGACGCCGACAATCAGCAAAAGCGGGAAAATGAGCGAAAACAGGATGCCCACGTTCAGCTTGCCGCCGAAAGCATCGGAAATCATGCCGACAAGCGTCGGGCCTGACGTGCAGCCCATATCGCCGAACAGCGCCATCATAGCAAACAGGGTCACACCGCCTCCGCGGATGCTGACCGCACCGAGACTGAGCGCGCAAGGCCAGAAAATACCGACGGCAAAGCCCGCAAGCGCGCATCCCACAAGGCCGAGCGCTGGGATCGGTGATAAAGCGGCCAAAAGATAGCTAACGATGCAAAGCGCACCGCAGGCCATCATCGCGTTCTGCATGTTGATTTTATCGCTGAATTTGGCATACAGGACCCTTGCAAGCCCCATCAGCCCTGCGAACAGACACGGACCTGCAAGGTCGCCGACCGTTTTGGTGACGCCAAGTCCGGTCTGCGCGAAGGCGGACGCCCATTGGCTGATGCAAAGCTCCGCGGCGCCGCCGCACAGCATGATGAGCGCCAAGATCCAAAAGCGCTTCATGCGGAAGAGCTGCCCCAGCTTCATATCCGGTCCGCCGTCCTCCCCGCCCACCGGCGGGATCGGAACCAAGGAAAAGAACACGGCGTTCAAAACCGGGACAAGCGCCCAGACACAAGCGAGATACTGCCACTTTTCGATTCCGAATATGACAAAAAAGGCGGTAGAGGCAAGAACGGTAAAGAGCTGGCCCCAGCAGTAAAAAGAATGCAGCAGGCTCATCGCCGCCTCTTTCTTTTTTGTCGGACACGATTCGACAATCGGGCTGATGATGACCTCGTCGAGCCCGCCGCCGACCGCATACAAAAATGTCGCCGTGACGATGCCCGTATAAGGATCTGCCATGATCTGCGGCAAAACCGCAAGGCCGACAAGTCCCGCCGCTGCAAAAATCTGCGCGGTGATGGCCGCTGTCCGATACCCGATCCGATAGACAAAACGGGACGCCACAAGGTCAATGAGGAGCTGAATGCCAAAATTCATCGTGACAAGCAGCGTGATTTTATCAAGGCTGATCCCATAGCTGTTTTGAAACGTGACAAACAAAAGAGGCGCAAAATTGACCGTGACCGCCTGTACGACATATCCCGAAAAGCAGGCATATACGGTATGATTGTAGTTCAGCTTTTTTCTCATAGGCAAAAATCCCTTCCGCGATAAAAAGGAGGTCCAAGCCGCAAAAGAACAAAACCCACTCCGGATCCCGGACCGGCGGTTTTTCTTTTTTGCGGCATTATCAGACACACAACGGGTACGATTATACCCGAAAGAAAATCAGTTGTCAACATGGAATTTCAAAAAATAATGCAGAGAATTTTTCTTTTGGAATCGAAAATTTTTTGTAAACTTTGCCGTCCCGCCGCCCACACAGCTTGACAGGAGAGCAATTTTATGGTAATTATTTATAATAGGATAATTATATAAGAAGATATGTTCCAAGGGATCTTGCAGGATCGTTATGTTTTCCTACGTGCAGGGACCTAAAGCATACGGAATGGGAGACAGCATGAAAAACAAAACGATACTGATGGAAAAATTACGCGAATCGCTTTCCTCTGTGCTTCCGGTTTCCGCCATCATTCTGCTGCTGGCTATGACCATAACGCCGCTGCCCAATTCAATTTTCATCTCCTTTTTGTTCGGGGCAGTCCTGATGATCGTCGGAATCGGATTTTTTACGCTCGGCGCAGACAAGTCCATGACGCCAATGGGCGAATACGTCGGCACGACCATGACAAAGTCCAAAAAAATCTGGCTTATTTGCCTTCTCTCCTTCTTTGTGGGAGCCCTGATTACCATATCGGAGCCAGATCTGCAGGTATTGGCTGACTATGTTCCCTCCATTGACACGTATACGTTCATCCTTGCCGTAGCGGCCGGCGTCGGCGTCTTTCTTGTCATCGCCATTCTGCGTATCATCTTTGCCGTCAAGGTCAAATACCTGCTGCTCGGATCCTACGCCGTCATCTTTGTGCTTGCCGCCTTTGTAGACCCCGACTTCTGGTCGGTCGCATTTGATGCGGGAGGCGTCACGACGGGACCGCTGTCCGTTCCCTTTATCATGGCTATGGGCGTCGGTATCGCCTCCATGACCTCCGATAGAGAGGGGACCGACAGCTTCGGCCTTATGGCACTCTGCTCCGTCGGACCGGTCATTGCGATCCTTGTACTCGGACTTTCCTACGACACCAGCGGGATGTCCTATGCAGCAGAGGCGCTCCCGGAGTTTACCACGTCCCGTGAATTCGGACGGGAGCTTTTCTCTTCCTTTCCGGAACAGATGGCGGAGGTAGCAAAGGGACTTCTGCCGATCCTTGTCTTTTTCTTTATATATCAAGCCATTGCAAATCCATATGGAAAAGAAAATATTTTCAAGCTTTTGATCGGGATCGCCTATACCTATTTCGGCATCGTGCTTTTTCTCACCGGTGTCGACATCGGATTTCTGCCGGTCGGAAGCTATATCGGCGCATCCATCGGCGATACCTCCTATCGTCTGATCCTCATCCCGCTCGGCATGATCATCGGCTACTTCATCGTCGCGGCGGAGCCGGCCGTTCAGGTGCTGGAAAAGCAGGTGGAGGAGGCGACCTCCGGCACGATCCCTAAAAAAATGCTGTCGATTGCCATTTCCGCCGGCGTATCGCTCGCCGTCGGGCTCGCCATGGTGCGCGCGCTGACGGGGATCTCCATTCTCTGGTTCGTAGGAATCGGCTACGCCGCCGCGCTGCTGCTGTCTTTCTTTGTCCCGGACATTTTCACCTCCATCGCCTTTGACTCCGGCGGCGTCGCCTCCGGCACCATGACCTCGGCTTTTCTCATGCCGCTTGCCGTCGGCGCCTGTGATGCCATAGGCGGCAACGTCATGACGGATGCCTTCGGCGTCATCGCCATGGTCGCCCTGCTGCCCACGATCACCATCCAAATCCTCGGACTCATCTATCAAATCAAAATCCGCCGCGCCGAGCAAGCAAGCCGCCAAGAGGACGCCTCCGGCATCATCGAACTCGACCCCGTACGGCAAAAAATCAAGAAACGGATCTCCTCCCTTCGGGAGAAAAGCTCCCACGGCGGCAAACATGCACCGGCGCCGGATTATCCGGACATCATTGAATTCGATAACGAGGACAGGTGGTAAGCATGCAGAATTTATATTGGTACATCATGATTTCCAAACGATCCGACGCCAAAGAACTCATCGAGCTTTGTCAAAAGCTTGAGGTCCCAAGGCTCTACAGCGCACTGGCACATGGGACAGCCAAATCGCAGTCGCTGGACCTGCTCGGCATCGAGCCGTCGGAAAAGGTGATCCATCAAACGGTCATTACACAGAACAAGATGGAAGAGCTGACAGGCGCGCTGGAAAAGGAATTTCAGATCGACCTTCCCGACAAGGGAATCGCGCTTGCCGTCCCGCTGACCAGCATCGCAACCAAAACCACGCTCGATTTTTTCTCGGGCGGACACGCGGAGGATGAAATGACAAATCAAAAGCAGCCGGAAAATATGCCGATGGAGCTGATCGTCGCCATCTGCAACAAGGGACATACCGAAGACGTGATGGAGGCGGCAAGGGCCGCCGGCGCCGGCGGCGGGACCATCCTGCACGCCAAGGGGACCGGCACCGAATACGCAGAAAAATTTTTCGGGATCTCTATCGTCGACGAAAAGGAGATCATTTATATCGTCTCCGGCAAGGAAAAAAGAAACGCCATCATGCAGGCGATTGTTGACCATGCCGGCGCGGGGACCAAAGCGCATGCGCTTGTCTTCTCCCTGCCGGTGACAAATACTGCCGGCTTCCGGCTTTATGGGGAATAGAGCGAAAGGAAGGCCTCGCCCTTCCTTGCTGAAGCGAGGCCTTCCTTTTAAAAGGCTCTCTTTTCGGTATTGTAAATATCTTTGATCCCCTTATGTTTTTATGATATTGTTATTACGGGATTTTACTATAAAAAGCTATCTGTATAAATCCGCCAAGCCTTAGCGTCTCCGGCTGAAGCTTCGACGGCAGAGCGGATATATACATGCGCCGGAAAACCCAAGGCCCGGTCCGACGATCAATGTCTAACACGATACTGTCGTATGCTTTTCCCGTGATTGCAGAAGAAAGCGTGCTTGCCGTTTCTATAAATGGCAGGCTTTTTCTGCTTTTCTATCATAAAAATTGTCAAATATCTCATGGACATAAAGATTGAAAAAATAGTTCATGCGCAATCGCCGTATCCTTGTCAATGGAGAAAAAGTCTTCCTTTTTAAATTGGTGTTTGTCCGAAATAAACTCGATCCTCTTTTTCTTGATTTCCCATCTTAATCAGGACAAGCGACAAAGATTGAAAGCATCCCTTTCTATCTCCACTGTCCCTATAAGCTCCCAATCAAAACATCGATCACAAACAGAAGCAGAACACCGCTTCACCGCGTCACAGGCAGCGTGTTCCCTGATCTCTTCTATCGGATATCCTCTGCCACGAATGCATTTATCGGCTTGCCGGTCAAGCCCAATTTTTACAATTTTTTGATATTGCTGGACTTTGCTAGGTTCGATCCATCCTTTATTCCCCAAGAACACATAGGATATCCTGATAGATATGGTCTATGCTGTCAGCTTCTCCCAACAAATATACCGGGATATCGGTTCTACTCCATATATTTTGTTTGATCTCTGCAAATTCGTCGGAAGAAATTTTTCTTTGACTGTATCCATAGCCGATCTGCGTTTTAGCTTCATACTTTAGCGGGAAAACCACAATAGAAGCAACAGGCATCCCATAAAAGGATTCCAGATATTTTATAGTCCGTATGATATAGTCGACGCTGTCATGCGGATTCACACATAATACAAACACGTCTGGATTGGTGCCGCATAGAAAATCATAACCGTAGAAATTATATTGAGATAAATTCCCATGAGAATACGGCACCGAACCAGACTGACCTCCGACGATGACAACGTCCTTCGTATTACATGCGCAAGCATCCCATACCATTTGGTTCAGGACAGCAACGGAATCCTCGGCACTGGCAGATACATTCGCATTGTAACCAAACGGGAATACCGCATCGCACCCAAATAAATATCCAGATGGCTCAGATGTGATCTGTCCCACATCATATCCCTCTTTTATAAATTTCTCACGCAATCCCATCTGAACAGTAAATTTTCCCTGTCTCGAACTTGTCCCCATCACGCCAACCACCGGAGTCAAACGATTATACAGCCGTCCTCCCAGCATTTTGGGTATATCTATTTTGTCTATTCCGGGCACGAAACAATCAATCTGAATCTGACTGAGCGTGATATACTCATACACTTGCGGATCAAATGCGTAAAGACGCTTATGATATTTTACACATTTATCTACAATTTCTTGAATGAAATCTCGTTTGCAATAGACAGCCAGTTCCTGACAGTGACCCAAAATCACGGTGTCAAAGTCAGCACTCCAATTTAATCTGTCGATATTATAAATTGTCGTTCGATAAGTACCGCTGCCAATCGGTTTCCCAATATTCAAATCATACTTTACATCAAAGAACCCCGCAATATGAAAGGAAAGCAATTCATGAAACATTGCCAACGAATGGATTTCTTTATTCCAAGGAAAAACAACTGCCTTTTTTATTTTTTTTACAAAAGCACTGCCTTTCTCCCATGTGGGGATTGCCGTTTCATAACTGTCATATTTTATGCCCAGCTTTTCGGCCAGTCGAATCAGCAGATATCTTTTATCCGGCATAGGATCTGTAGGAGCTGATTCGTATAGGATTTCTATCAGATGCGCAGCGATACTCGGAACTGCAAAACTGCTGCCCCCAATCACAATCTTTGGAGGAGACACCCATCTTACTCGATAGTAATGCTCGGGAACAATCACATCTACCTTGCTGTTTACAGCTATCTTCACTTTATCCTCACCGCCTTGCGCGATCGCAACTCCAATCACAGGATCCAGCACAGCGGGAAACGATATCGAGCCTTCGTTGTCAAAGGCAGAAAGGATGCATACGCCTTTATGATACAACCGATCAATAATTTCTGATAACTCTCCACATCTCTCACAAAATGTGATTCCGGAAGCGATCACGATCATATTGCAAGCAACTGATCGATATACATAGCGAAGCGCTTCAATCAGCATATCCATTTCGATTTCGCCTGCATCTTCAAAGATCTTAACGCAGAATATGCTTTCTATATACTGGACCTTCTTTAGAAGCAGACCGACAACCGCCGTCCCATGTCCGACAGGATCTTCGTATTCCTCCGATATTTTGAATTCGCCCTCCGGCCCGCGGACAATACTGCACCCATCAATTTTATCGGAAGGAAATTCCGGATAGCGCTTGATTCCGCTGTCGATCACGACGATTTTGCTTTTTCTCCCCATACAAAGGTACTACTCCTCCATAGAAAACAGCTCTGCCTGTACGGTATAAATATGATGATAGCGTCCGCCCAGCGCCATTAGTTCCTCGTGCGTGCCGGACTCGATCATTCTTCCCTCATCCATCAAATAGATATAGTCGATGCCCGGCAGCGTCGACAGGCGGTGCGTAATCAGCATGACCGTCTCATCCCGCATCAGTTCGGTGAATAAGCGGTTCAGCTCGCTTTCCGATTTCGGGTCCTGAGCTGCTGTCGGCTCATCCATGATATAGACCGAGCGCCGCTGCAGCAGTGCTCTTGCCAGCATGATGCGCTGCGCCTCCCCGCCCGAAAAGACGACGCCGCCGCTCTCAAACTCCTTGGTCAGCGGCGTATCCATCGATAAAGGCAGCGAATCGACTCTTTCCCACATATGTACTTTTCCCAGCGCGCTCTTGACCGCCGCTCGGTCGTCCTCTCCTCTTGGCGAACGAAGCAGTAAATTTTCCGCCACTGTGAAAGGATACAGCCGGCTGTCTTGGAAAATCAGCGAATAATATCCTTTGTCGCCCGCCGTCAGCTGTCTGTCATTGAGAAGAGCTTCCCCCTCGTCGGGTGGATAAAAGCCCAGCATCAAGCTTACCAGTGTAGATTTTCCGGCGCCGTTCGGACCGACGACCGCTATCTTTTCATGATTTTGCAGCCGGAACGTCAGATCACGGAAAACCGGATCTGTCCCCGCTGGATACGTAAATGACACGTCCTGAAAGCGAGTCTCTCTGTATTCCTCGTCCGGCGCAGAGAATGTCCGGGCCGGAAGCTTTAAAAACTGATAATAGTACTCGGAAAACAGCCCGTATTCGGCAAGCTCGCCTACCGTTTGTCCAAAAAACCGCAGATTGTTTCCCAAGGCCAGCGCAGAAGACATCAGCAAGGAAAAATCGCCCACCGATATATCATGCGTTTCAAGCGCGCTCCATGCCAGCACGGCAATGATCGATATGTACTGAAAATAGAACAGGCCGCCCTGCAAAATCGAATACCATGTGCGCCGGTCGGTATACTTTTTCCCGTCACGAATCGCATCGTCACATGCATCGTCCAGCATGTCCAGCAGCGGTTTTTTCAGCCCTGTGGTACGCATGTCCACCGCAGATTCCTTTGAAAAGAAAACGCGCTTCACATATTCCATCCGCTTTTGCTGCGGATTCATCGCTGCGCTGATCCCGACCCTTGCCTTGGCACTTAAGCCTGACACAAGGATATACAATACCGAGGGGACCAGTACGACAAGCAGCAGTCCCGACAGGCCGGAGAGGATAAAGCCTCCCGATATGATAATTTCGGCAACCGTAATCATAAATTCACGGATTGAACCAATCATCTTGCCAACGGTAGAATCGCTGTTTTTGGCAGCCATGATAAAGCTGTCAAAATATTCGGGATCATCATAGCAGCGAAGCTCTACGCCGGCGGCTCTGCGATACAGCTTGCCCTGGAACCTCTCATGGAGTCTCACCCCGTCGCAGGGACGGAAGCGACTGCTCATCCACGATTCATAGGCGCTCAGTATAAAATCTCCGACAGCGGCGATCACAATCAGCCGGACTGCCGCCATGAATTCGCCCGCCACCACGTCGTCAAGGATAAGCTTCACGAGATATACACGGACAAGCATCGAATTCAACACGGCCGCGATGACGCTGAAAAACTCCAGAGGGAGCCGCCAGGGCGACGCTTTCGCTACATCGCGCAGCAATCGAAAGCCTTGTAATATCGATTTGAATGTTTTCATGCCCATTCCTCGCTTTTCAGTATATGCTTCCTCTGCTCCCTCTCAAATTTTTCAGACTGATAGAGAAACAGTTCGTAATACTTTCCCTTCTTTTCCACTAGCTCATGATGCGTACCTGACTCGACGATCTGTCCGTTTTCCAAATAAAGGATCTGATTGCTGTTTTTCACATTGGACAACTTATGCGAAATCTGTACGAGGATCCGCCCTTTCTTCATGCGTTCCATGCTCTCGATGATCTGCATCTCAGCTTCCGGATCGATCGCGGACGTCGTTTCATCAAGGATGACCAGAGAGGCATTTTTATAGAAAGCTCTTGCCAAAGCCAGCTTTTGCAGAGTTCCTCCCGACAATACCGCGCCGTCCTTTGAAAACTGCTTTGTCAGATCCTTTTGCAGCACTTCCCTGTCAAGCGCATCGCTGAGGCAGGCATCCACCAGCACCTTTCTTAGCCGGTCCCCCTCGGGAACCGATTTTTCGGCGGTAATGTTCGTCTCCACCGGAAGCGCATAGGGTACAACATCCTGGAAAACGCAGGACACCGCTGCAAGATAGCTGTCCATATCCAGCTCCCGCATATCGATCCCATTGATAAGGATCCTGCCGGAATCCGGCGGATAAAAGCCCATCAGAAGCTTGAGGATGGTAGATTTGCCGGAGCCATTGAGCCCCACAATCACGAGCATTTCATCGGCTCTGGTCTGAAAGCTTATGTGATGCAGCACCGGTGCCTCTTCCATAGGATAGGTAAAGCTTACGTCTTCAAATTCGATCGTTTCCACTTTATCTATCTTGACCGAACCCATCGATTCATGGCGCTTTTTCGCATAGGAAAGAAAATCACCGAATTTTTCCTGATAGCTCCGAATATTGGCCATCTCCGGAATGGTATTGGTGATCGCCCGAATCAAAAGCGCTGCCGTCGCGATGGAAACTGTCATAATCAGCAGGTTCCCCGGCTCGATATCCCCGCGATACTGGATCAAAAGCACCGTAAGCAGCATCACCAGCCAATACATCAGCACACGGCTGTTTAACAAGGACAGCAAATTGCAAGCCAGCTTTTTTAAGCCATACGCTTTGGTCAGCCTTTTGTTTCCCTTTTCCACCTCTGTAAAAAGCGACAGATTCATTTCGGCAAGCTCCGGATAAGCGCGAAGCTCCTTCGCATATTCTCTGCCGTAAAATACGCGCTGGACATAATTTTCGCGCGCCAAAAGCTTTGAGCGCTTTTCGTTCAATGCCAGTTCGACTTTTTTTTGCCGCTTTGAGATCAGTAAGGAAAAAAGGATCGAGATGGCGATAAAAATAAGCATCATCGGCTCTATTCCGGTAATGAGTCCCATCGACATCAAGCCGCCGATCAAATAAGCGAAAAAGCTGGCAGTATTGGTCACTGCCTTCTTCGCTATTCTCGTACAGTTTTCAACGGTAAAGACCTTTTCCTCATAGAATTTTGCATTGTCAAACATCGAAAGTTCTACGTCGGCCGCGTTTTCGCATAGAAGGCGGTCGATATGTCTCTGAATTTTGATTGACCCGTTCGGCTCCACTTTCGCATGCAAAAAGCCTTCGTATACCGCCGTACCGATATAGAATACAATCAGCGCCCCGAAAACCGGCACCAGCGTCCGAAACGGTCTTCCTTCGCTTATCATATTGTAGATCAAGCCGATGAGAAGCACATCAATGGTCAGATTCCGTATCGGATTGATTAGTATGTCAAGCGCATTTAATATCACCCATGCCTTGGAGCCCCGATAGCACATCGCGATCATTTTAAAGTTCGATTTCAGTGTTTTCATGGTTCTGCCCTCCCGACAACTTTTTCGCACCGCTCATATGGTCTTTTCCAAAACAGCTGAGGATTAGAAGTATGAATGTGATGGATACGGATATCAAAATCTTTATAATACACGGTTTTATCGGATACTGGAAAATTTTTTGATTGAAAATGCAGCATCGTGCTGTCCCTCAGTTCACTTTCATTTCCATATCGGCTTATTTGATAACTCTCAAAACGTACTAAGTTTTTCGCCCAATATTGCATCAATCCTGTCGTCTGTGCGCGTCCCATTCCGGGAACATATATTGTTTTTTGAGCGCGCACCGCCTCTCTTAATTCAAAAAGATTCAGCGGTATCATATGCCGGTCCACATAATATGCCTTGTTTGCGGCGTCAAAAATGACCCACTTGTTATAATCATCGCTATATACTTCCGTCACACAATGACAGTCGCCGTAATTCAAATCCACCGGCATACATCGAACCATTCTTGAAAAAAAACCCATGGACAAAAATATTTCATTTAGGACGGTAGCATACATATAACAATTTGAAAGTAAGCCTTCGTTTTTTGTACGCTTTAATACTGTTTCCGCATTAAATTTGGATGGTGGAACACACATTCCATCTCCCCTTAACGAATGAAATACCCACACCATCAGCTTTACCATAGACTGAAATTGATGATCTTCATCTATAAAATCATTATATTTAAACTCATCTTTGAGTTTCGTCAGGCGTTCATCATCGATCACATACTCAAAAGCAAAGTCTTCTATACTTTCCTTAAAATCATATTCCGAAAATAAGCTTAACACCTTAATATAATCGCTGTTATTGACTACGCCATCGTTGAGCTTCATGATTCATCAATCTCTTTCTAAAAATATTTTAACATACGAATAAGGGCAGCCGTAATGCCGCCCTATTCCACTTGAACCCTTAAAATGTCAACACACACCATTAGAGCCGCATCGACTCGGATTTACACACTCTATATTATATAAAACAACAAATTTTTTTAAGACAATCTTTCTTTTGAGTTTGAGGTGCATCCTAATTTCCTCCCTTTAAATTAAATCATAATTAACAACCAGGTTTGCATCGATAGTTGCTTCCACTTGACGCACATTCAATATTGTATACCGTAACCATCCGGTTCACTTTAAGTTTGCGCGATAATTTACGCATGAAATTCACCTCACTTTCATACGGGATTGCAGATGACACAAATTCAGAAAGCTAAGAAATTATTCCGGACTGTCTTGTGCTCCTATATTCGCAAAAATTCTGCTAATATCCATTGTTCCTTGAATCTATTTTTTGCAGTTACAAATATTATTGTTGCCGCTGCCGGTACACTCTCGGTTATACAGTGACGCTTTAGCGTTGGCCTTGATGAATTTTCGAATCAGTTTTTTTCTCATATGACCCCTCCTTTCTTTCATTTTTACCATATTTTGTTTGTCTCAATTTTGGCATGGTAAGTAGTCTAGTCTATATCAGGCACACAAAAGACGCTTTCCGTGTCTCTGCAAAACCCAAATTCCAATTTCATATTCTCAAGTTAAATACAGCATTAATTCCTTAAAAAGGATTTAAATGAGCAATGGATTATCATCCCCTTCCCAATTGATTTCTTCAGGCAGCAGATCTTCATCCAATCCGTTGAGCCCCAGAAGCCATCCTAAATATTGATAGAAATCCTCCATATTTACAAACAAATTTCTTGTTAATACCACATCCGGAAACTCAATTTCAAATCTCTCTTCCAATGCGACTAAAATAGAAATGTACTCCAACGAATTCATATGCTCAAGCGATTCCCTATCATCTATATCGATCCCATTTTTTTCGAATTCTTCACGAACAATCGCTTTCATTTCATCTTCCGTATATTTTAAGACATTCGCTTCACTCATAATAAAATTCCCCCTAATTATATTTTTATATTAAATCAGACAAATCTTCTGACTTTTGGGCCAATTTGAAAAATTGAGGGATATAATATCTTAAGATATCCAGTGTTTTGCCATCACAAGGCTGATCCTGATGATAAGGGCATCCATTGGACACACACGTTGCATAATTTACACATGTTATACATTTTTCCTGATTTCCTGCCCGTGGAGCAACCCAATAACTCATTTTTGCCGTATCCAATGCCATGTACCCATCTGGCCGCAGTCTTCCAACCTGATTAATTTCATCATAAAAACCACATGTGCATTTGTAGACCATGCCATCCGATCCTATGACAAAGGCATTCGGATTGGCAGCGTAGCACATAAAATTCATATTATGTGAAAACACATATTCCAAATATAGAGAATGCGCACTGATTTGACATTCATTTATAAACTGTTCGAATTCATGGTCGTCGCAAATAAGGGAATCCGCCTCTTTCGTATTGTTTGTCCACATTTTTCTGAGCATTATGTAAACGCGATGATCCTCTCGAAAAGGACGTAGCACATCATTTTTAAATTGCTCTATATTTTTGATAATCTGGTTCGTAACATTCGTCCTAAGAGATATCGTCCACAAATTTCCTTTTCCATGTTCACATATCGTTTTAAGGTTTGACATGATCTCATCAAAAGAACCTCGTCCGTCAGCCAAAACCCTTTGGCTGTCATGGGTTTCTCTATCGCCATCCACCGTGATCTGGAAATGATTGATGTGAAACTTCCGCAATTTTTCAAAAGTTTCCAAATCAAGAAGATATGCGTTTGTCGTAATAGACGAATGATAAACTTTATGATTGTCTTTGCAAATCTGAATAAACGCCTCTGACAATTTTTCAATGACATCGACCGCAAGCAATGGTTCTCCACCGAACCAGCTAACGACAAGTCCCTGATGGTTGGCAATATGCTTTTTTACATATTTTATAATAGCATCACAAGTAGTATTGCTCATTTTGGGTTTTTCAAAATTTTCATAACAATAAACGCATCGGAAATTACACTTTTCCGTCGGCATAATGGACAATTCCAAATAATTGTTTTCTGTAAAGCTACGTAAAATGCGTTCCCCCGTAACCCGTTGAAATTCATTCACATTTTCATCTATGATAAACCCCAATGAGACCAATTTATCGACGACAGGACTATTTCTATCCATATCGGTATTAGAGATATCAAGAATATTTTGTAATTTCTTCTTTTTAGCAGAATCAATAGAAATTATATTGCCCGAATATGTACTCATAAGATAATATTTTCCATCTTTCGACTCATAATCCAATAAATAAATACTTTTTTTCATCTTGTTCTCCATTCTAAGACGAGGCATCTATTCTCCAAACTGCCATACAATTGAAGCATATTATAAAAAATAAGCTATCTATCCAAATTCTTTTTTTATTTATTATATCATAATAAAAAGTAAAAAAAAAGAGAAATTTGTCGAAAATTTTAAAAAATCATATTTTTCCCATTATATTTTTTTCATTATGACAAAAATCCATCCTTTCCTTTTCCTCATACACCATCCCTGCTATTCCGACAAAACCGTCCTTATCCCATGATATTGGGATAAGGACGGTTTCCCATTTAACGTTTCTTTTTATGCTTCTCAAGGCAGCAGAAGATCATAAAAGCGGGAGGCGGCTTTTCCTTCGCTTTTTCGTTCTCATCTTACTGCATGTACCGCTCATTCCCCAAAGCGCGTCTCTGTCAGCCGGATCGAGCACCTGCCATTCCCCCGTTTTCCGCCTCCCGCCTTTCTCTTCCAGTATCGATTCTATCGAAAGCAAGTCATTTGGGAAAGGATATGATCTGGATCAAAGATTCAAGTCCTGTCAGATGAAAAAGCTACGCGGCCCTGAAAGATAAAAAATGAGAGAAAAAAGCCAAAAAGCCTTATTTTATAAGGCTTTTTGGCTTTAACTTGCATTTTCATACCCGCAAGATGGCGCGCCTGGGGGGATTCGAACCCTCGACCTACCGGTTCGTAGCCGGGCACTCTATCCACTGAGCTACAGGCGCATTTTTTGTGTACTCTGGTATTTTATCACAACCGATAGAGGTTGTCAACACTTTCTCAAAAGAAATTTCTAAAAATTTTTTTCAAAAGAAACAAAAAGTTTTTCGGATTTTTCTATTGTAAAGGTCTTTTGAGTTTGGTATAATAGATTCGAATCTACAATATTTATTTTTTATATCCGTAATTTAGAACGAAAAGAAAATCGTCCCGTGTGCGGATAAGAAATAAGGAGACAACAGCAATGGCAAAAAGAAAAAGCAGCCGCAAAGCCGTAAGAACCATCCTTGCTCTTCTGATTGTCATCGTGCTTGCCGTGGTTTCCTATTTTACGGAGCCTTGGCAGTACCTGACAGGAGATAAAAACAAGATCGGCAGCATTACCGAGGCGTCCGTCACCGATTTGCAGGTCCACTACATAGACGTCGGTCAGGCGGACTCCATTCTCATCCGGATCCCGACAGAAAACGGCACAAAAAATATGCTGATTGACGCCGGGACGTCCGAAGGATATCCGGCCTCCAACATTGAAAATTACTTAAACGGACTCGGCATTACCGAGCTGGAATATTTGATTATCACCCATCCGCATCTCGACCATATCGGCGCCGCGGATGAAGTGATTGCGGACTTTGATATCCAAAACATCATCCTGCCGGAATGCGAAGCGTCCACGCAGTCATGGCTGCGCGTGCTGTCTGCCATGGAGGAAAAGGAGCTTACGTATATTCCCAGCGAGGCGGGAAAAACTTATACCATAGGCGAAGCCTCCTTCACGATACTCGGTCCTGTCGACGCTGCCGCCGTCGATCCGGACGACGCCAACAATTACAGCGTCGTGGTACGGCTCGACTTCGGCGAAACCTCGTTCCTTTTCACAGGCGACGCGGAAACCGCGAGCGAAGAGGAAATGCTTGCCCGCTTCCCTGCCTCCGATTTCAAGTGCAATGTTCTGAAGGTCGGACATCACGGCTCCACTACGTCGACAAGCGACGCGTTCCTTTCTGCCTGTGATCCGGACCTTGCCGTCATCTCCTGCGGCAAAGGCAATTCCTACGGACATCCGCATAAGGAAACGCTCGACAAGCTGGAAGCGGTCGGGATTCCGGTCCTGCGTACCGACGAGGAAGGAACCATTGTTCTCTGCTCCGATAAGAAAGAGGTATCTCGCCTGACTGCTGATTAAAAAGGAGGGCGGATCTCTCTCTGTGAAGCGACTGTGCAAGCTTTTATGCTTTGTTCTTATTTTTTCTGTTTTTTGTTTCCTATCCGCGCGGCAGGCCGTTTTTGCTCAAGAGGACGACATTTTATCCCATGCTTACTTTTTCGGCGATTCGACCACAGCGCATCTCGCGTGCCGCGGCGGGATTCCCGAGGAGCGCGTCTGGTCAGGAGCCGGCAACACCGTTTTATTTGAAACGGTCAATCGCACCAAATGCGTCCATTGGGAGGAGGAAAACCTCGACCTTACGCTGGCGGACGCCGTGGCGCAAAAGAAGCCGGAAATCCTTGTCATTACCCTTGGCGTATCCGGCGGGGCCGGATTTCTGTCCAAGGAAGCGTTTGTTTCTGTTTACCGGGAAATGCTGATTTCCGTACAAAAGGCAAATCCCGAAACAAAGATCGTCGTCCAGTCGATCCTGCCGCTGTCCGACAAATCGGTAAAGCATTTCAAAAAGCTGACGCGCGAAGCGGTAGCGGAAGCAAACAGCTGGATCTCGGAGCTTTGCTCACAAATGGATATCCTTTATGTCGATACCCATGCAAAGCTTGTCGATGAAAACGGGTATTTAAAAGTCATCTACCAAAACGACGAATATATGCATCTGACGCGCGCGGCCTATGCGGTCGTCCTCGACAGCATTTGCAGCGCGCTGTCTTAGGAATCGCCGTTTTTCAAAAATCATACCGCCATCCAAGGGACGGCGAAATGGAGGTGCTCATGTCTGGAAACCAGGCGAAAGCGATAAAATTCATTGCGGTCCTCGCAGGTCTGCTCGGCGCTGCGGCATGCGCCGCCATGGCCTTTGCCGGAACGGAGACCGTTACGGCAAAAATCATATGGCTCTTGCTCGCCGCTGTCTGTCTCATTCTCATTTATCCGCTCTATCAGATCGGAAATCTGGCCGAGGGATTCGGCGTCCAAGAGGAAAAGCTGAAAATTCTCGCCAACCGCCAGTCGAAGATCGCAAAATCCGCCTCCGATACGGTAAGCAAGTATTCGCCGATGTCCAAAAACATGGCAAGAGGAGGGGGAAAGGCGCCGACCGGCGCTTCCGTCTCCATTCCCAATGCGGCGGAACGCACCATCCATTATGAAGCGGTCAGCCGCGACGATCTGGCAGCAGGAAAGGTCAAAGATCCGACCGGAGATTTGACACGGGAATTTTCCCAGCCTGAGAAAAAGCTGAACGCGGAGACCGGAGAGGTCGGCGTCGGAGACGCCAAAGAGCAGCCGTCTCGTCCGAAGGGCACCATCATGTCCGTCGGCACCGAGACCTTTGAGATCAACCGCAAATACAGAGCGGTTACTCGTTTTGTCCCTCAGATCTCCCTCCAGACCATATCCGCCGGCGGCCTGCATACGGTTGCGGTGCGCCGCAACGGATATGTGGCCGCGACCGGCTACGGTACATACGGACAATGCGATGTCTCCTCTTGGCGCGATATCATTTCAGTTTCCGCCGGCAACCATCACACGGTTGGACTAAAATCCAACGGGACTTGTGTCGCCTGCGGCTACAGCGGATACGGGCAATGCGACGTTTCCGGATGGAACAGCATCTGCGCCATCGCCGCCGGTACGAGCCATACCGTAGGACTGCTGGAAAACGGCACCTGTGTCGCGGTCGGTGACAATACCTATGGCCAATGCAACGTCTTTGATTGGACGGACATCATCTCCATCTCGGCCAATTCCAACTATACAGTCGGGCTTCGCGTGGACGGTACTCTCGTCGCGGTCGGCGCGAACACCGACGGACAATGGGGCGCCATCAAGTGGGGCGGCATCACTGCGGTCGCCGCCGGCGGCCTGCATACCATCGGACTGCGCAGCGACGGCACCTGTGTTTCCGTCGGGAACAATGCCAATAATCAGTGCGAGGTCTCCCGCTGGAACCACATCACCGCGATCGCGGCCGGCAACTTCCACACGGTAGGCCTAAAAGAAGACGGTCGTGTGGTCGCAGTCGGCCACAACGGCTACGGACAATGCAATGTCTCGGATTGGACAGATATTATCGCGGTCGCCGCCGGACGCAACCATACCGTCGCGCTTGACCGCTCAGGCAGGGTTTTCGCCGCCGGCGACAACACCTATGGACAGTGCAGCGTTGCGGATTTTACCGATATCAAAACAACAGGCATCTAAATGCCCTGTACGAAGAAAAAGCCTCGGGACTTGTCGTTCCGAGGCTTTTTTGATCATTGATAAAAGCTGTGATTGCCGATGGTAAACAGATACTCGCAATTCTCTTCGATCCATCTGCTGTCGGCTGTGGCGGCATTCATAAAGTACAAGGCGTCATCGCTTATAGAGACGCCCTCCAGCACCATCTTGGCCGCCCTTATACATTCTTCGTCCGCATCGTTGTAAATGCTCCCGTTTGCCACAGGCGTAAACTGAACGCCGTACTCCCTGTCGAAAATCACGCTGTATATCGTATCCGGAAAAGCCGGACTTTCCACACGGTTCAGAATCACATTGCCGACGGCGATCTTTCCGGCCAGCGGCTCGGCACCTGCCTCCGCATAAAGAATGCGGGAAAGCCACATCACAGCGCCGTCCCAATAGTAGGTATCACCGGATTCGCAGACCCCTCCCCCATCGAGGAGCTCCACGCTGAAATTCTCGGCGTTCCAGATGACCTCGGCGTCAAACGCCGCAGCAAGCGCTCGCACGGGAACGTACAGCATACCGCCGATCGACCGGCACGACGGTCCGGTATAAAAGCACCGACCGTTGGCCTCTACATAAGAAGCCCACTCCTTCGATTCTATCACGATGCCTCGGCAGAAAGCGGAAACCACATCCGTCTCCGGGTCCCACGTGACCGTATCCGCTCCCATTTCATAACAGAAGGTATCAAACGGCACAAAGGTCGTATCTTCGATCAAAATCCCTTCTACGGTGCGGCCGCCTATGTAAACAGGCACAGATCGAGTCTCCGCACGAACAGGCAGGCATAAGAGGACGGCTGCCAAAGCTGCCGTCAACAGGGACGATAACATCTTTTTCATCTGCATCACCTCCGTCCTTATCCTAACATGTCCGATACGGAAAGGCAATGCAAAATCTTTGGAACCGCTTCAAAATTCATCCGTTAAAAACAAAGTCTGCACTCATTTCCGCATGAAATTCCGAAAAATACCGATTTTCGAGCGGGATCCATTTTTCTGCAAAAATCCGGTATCCATCCTTGCCGTTGCGCCTTTGGATACGCTCTGCCTGCCATTCCTGTGAAATGGTCAGCATCACCTTTATCGTGTAAAATGAAAGAAATTTCGGGTGCAGGCTGTAGGTCCCTTCCACGATGATGAGCGGATGCGGCGGGATGACGATCCGCTGTGCAAGACACATCCGGTGACAGTCGAAGCGGAAATAGGAGAAGCCCTCTCCTGTTGCCAAATACGGACATACCTCCGACAAAAAGCGTTCCCAGTCGATATTCCCGCCCGGCTGCGCATAGCGTTCGGGCGTCCTCTGCTCCGGACGCAGAAAAAAATCGTCCATATGGACGACCGGCGCGCCATATTTCTCCGCAAGCGCCGCGGCAAGCGTCGTTTTGCCGGACGCCGCCATCCCGTCGATGGCTACAGCTACTGCTTTTTCCGTCCCCGCCAGAGAACGGTCAATCGCCGCGAGCAGCGGCGCAAATCTCTCCATATCCATAGCATTCTCCTTTTTGAGCCGTGAAACGCTTTTATAATATCAGAGAATTTTCAAAATGTCAAATGAAATGGATACTTTCCGAAAATTTATCTTGCATTTTTGAAATTTTATGATATAATAAATAGCGTCGATCGGCCGGTGTGATGGAATTGGCAGACGTGCTGGACTCAAAATCCAGTGGTAGCGATACCGTGCGGGTTCGACCCCCGCCACCGGCACCAAGTCGGGGCAAGCGAGGCATCGCTTGCCCCAATTTTTTTGCAAAAGTCGCCTCGCACTCATTCTGTCGCAGCTCCTTTCAAACCGCAACCGCCGGCACTGGGTTGTGGTTTGGTTTTCTTATGCATGGGTATCGCTTTTTAAATCAAAACAGGCAGCACATGCCCAATGGATTTAGGTATATGCTGTCTTTTCTTTTAAAAATTATTCTACTATTTTTAGCCCGTTTTCACCCTTTTTCTGATTTTTAGGGTGTAGAAAAGGTGTATTTTATAAATACCTCAACTTCACGGCAAAAAGAAACGGGGCGAACGCCGCGAAACTGCGGCTTTCTCGCCCCGTTCTTTTCTTTTTGCGCGCTCCGCGCGCAGGCTTGGAAAAGGAATGCGCCTTTATGCATCTGCCGCGACTCACACGAATTTTCGTCCTTTCGCCGGCATCCGTACCGGGGGCCTTTTGCTTCCGCGCCATTCGACGCCGGAGCATCATTCTGCGCTTCCCTGCCGCGACGCCTGTCATTCCTCCACAAAATCGATTTGGATGTCGCCATTGTTGCAGCTCGCCGCAAGCGTTTTATCCCCGCCCGTTTTGTTCTCGGGCAAATTGCTTTCTCCCTTTTTGATTTCGCAGGAAATGGAAAAATCATCCCAGCCGCCGACGACCGAGCCGAGGATATTTCCGTTTTTCGCCGTTACCGTCAAACTTTCGCTTACAAAAAGCTTTTCAAATTCCACATTGCCGCCGTTTGATTCGAGAGAAACGGACGCAACCCCCGATAAGGGCGACACATGAATGCTTTCGTTTGTCGTTTTTACCGTTAGGCCGGACAAAAGACGGTCCGGGATCTCCACTTTGATTTTCCGATACTCCTGCGCCGGCTTTGTCCCGACATAATCCGTCCAGTCCCTGTCAAGGGACAGACGCATGGACAGCTCTCCGCCCTCGGAAACGGAAATGTCATAATATTCCTTTTCGCTCTCGTAATACGAAATCACAATTTCCTCGCTGTCGGAAGCACAGACCTCGACCTCTCTATCCGAAACGTCGATGACGATGGACTGGACTTCGCTCTCCGGTACATAGCGCCGCGCCGTGAACGTCTGGTCCCCAGCGCAGCCGTAGCATGCAAAGACCAAGATCAGTCCAATTATGGAAAAAAAGAATGCCGTACATTTTTTCATATAGAATCCTCCTACAAATAACGATTTGACAGGACCCATTTCCTGTGTTATCATTAGTATAAACCTTTGTGCGACACAAAAGTCAAGGGGGGGAGGAAGGAGGAAAACAAAAAATCTTATGGAAAAGCTTTTTTCAATCGGGCAGGCGGCAAAAAAAGCAGGCATAACAGCGGAAGCTCTTCGTCATTATGACAGGATCGGCCTTGTGCATCCTCATCGCATCGACCCATGGACAGGCTATCGCTACTATTCGGAGGCAGACATCGTCCGTCTGCATGCGGTCTGCGCGCTGCGCTGCATGGATATCTCGCTGGAGGAAATCAAAAGCGTTCTGGCGCTCGATGACGTCGATAAAATCCTGCTTTTTCTGAAACAGGCAGAGCAAAGCGCAGAGGAAAAGATTTCACAATGGCAGGAGGTAAAAAAGCGAGTCCAGCGAGCGAAGCGGTATTATGAGAACAAAGCCGCCGAAAGGCCGCAAAAGGAAGGCGCATTCATACAAGAGCTTCCGCAGCGGGTCATCCTGCTTTCCGACCGTCTCACAATCCCTGCGGTTGATAACCTGTGGGACTATCACCGACACTTTTATGAGCAGCTCGGAGAAAAGAAAAAGAAGGATTTTTCCTTCGCTGACATTGCGGGAATCTACGAGGCAGAGGAACAGCCCCGTCTATTCGCCATATGCACGCGGTACTCCGAAGCAGACGGGCTGCTCGTGCTGCCTGCCGGCAAGTATCTATGCGCCGACTGTGCAGAAAAGCAGCGCGAATCCGTTCTTGATAAGCTTTGCGCGCAGGCAAAGGACCGGTATTCCGCATCCCCCGCATTTACGGTTTCCCTCATCATGCTCTCAGGCATCCTGCAGTGGGATTATCAAATACAGGTACCGCTGGACGCAGATGGCGCCCTGCAAAAATAGAGAAGCGCAGTAGCAGCATCTTTTCAGCGCAGCTTTATTTTATATATCTATAGTAAGCAACAATATTGCCGCTCTCTTTCTTTTTCCTTCTCAAATCGTATTTTTTGGGAAATTTTTCTATAAAGCTGGATAAGTTTTTATATCCGAGGGACTTTATTTTTTTCTTAAAATCCGGAAGCTTTTGTCCTGCTTCTTTCCCCGCCACGGAGAGCAGTACATAAGGATCATTACCCTTCGAACAGGACTCCCAGATCTCTTCCAACAATTTATGTAATTCACCGCATGCATCGCTTTTATCGGTATCGGTACCTTCGTTTTCCGCCTGCACTTTTGCCGCCGCGCCGCTGGGGGGATTCGGCTCCATTTGCTCTTCCGGTATCTCCTCTAAGAAAATAAATCCATCACAGCTATGCTGAAAGGATTCCGGCGTTTTCTTTTCTCCTATCCCGACCACATATGCCCCGGATTCACGCAGGTGGATAGCAAGAGGAGTATAGTCGCTGTCGCTGGAGGCGATGACAAACATGTCGTAAATTTCTTTATGCAGCAGCTCTACCGCGTCGATCGTCAAAGCCATATCGACAGCGTTTTTTCCCGACACATAGCTGAACTGCTGACAAGGCTTGATGGCCAGCCGATTGAGCTGCTCCCTCCAAGGAGCCTGATTTTTCTTTGTCCAGTCTCCATACGCTCTTTTTACTACGATACACCCATTGGCTGATATTTTTTCTATTATACCTTCAAGTTTTGTGTACGAAATATTTTCCGCATCGATGAAAAGCGCTATATTTTTCAGATTTTCCATTGTCTTTCTCCCTTTCCTTCTCTATCAGAAGCGTCAACCGCGCCGTCCATGACACGGTCCTCCAAAAAGCGGCGGAACCGAAGGTATTCCCGCTCGGACAGCATCGACGGATATGACATGACGACAAGACGATGTCCTGAATTCTCCTTATGATACGGAGGATGAATATGGGGATAAGGATTCTCGACCAGACCGTTCCGGATATAAAACCCCTTTCTCCGCAGGGAAATATCACCCGCCGGCGGATCGATTTCAAGGATCACTTTTTTCCCGCTTTCCTTCAGCCATGCCAGCGTTCTTTGTCCGTAGCGCCTGTTTCTCATTTCCGGCAGAATACAGAAATGCTCCACATAAAGGAAGAGGTCCGTCTCCCAATACAGAAGCAGTCCGACAAAGAGCTCTCCGTCATAGATCAAATCAAAGAAATATCCCTTGTCGCGCAATATTTTCTCCTGCGAAGCGGTTTCCCGCTGTTCGTGATAAGGGAAGCTCGCTTTGTACAGCTTCCATGCGTCCGCATATCGTTCATGATCCGTATTTGCCATACGTTCCAATCTCATCTTCTCCACTTCTCCATTCTTCATAATATCCGAAAAATCGAGCGTCCGAATAGGTCCGCTGTCCCGGTTTCCGCTGAAAAGCAAGGAAAATCCTGCATACGGAAAACACAGTATAAATATAGAAAAATATCGACTTTCCCCTTCGGACTTTCTCATATCGTCTCCGCGCTGTAAAAGACAAACGGCATAAGTAATGCCGTTTGTCTTTTCATGCTTCCCCGTCGAGCGCCGCGAGCTCCTCTGCCGTCAGGATCACGGGCGCTCCTTTTGCGTCCAGAAGCGGCGTCACACCGCCGGAATAGCCCGAAAACTGGAACAGATACTGCACGCCCGTTTCCCTGTCTACCCAGATCTGAATGCCCTCCATCATGCCCTGCGAATAAATCTTGAGAAATCGCTTGCCGTTTTCCTTCATAAACGCCTCCTTGGCTCCGATCGTTTTCTGTAGCTTCAGTTTATCACAAAACGCATCGTATATCAATACCGAACGACGCTGTCAAGCGCTGTTTTTTCTCAATTTGGCCAAAGAAGAAGGCGGGGTCATGCCCCGCCTTCTTCTTTTTTCATTTTGATAAAATCGATCCCACCGTCCAAGGCAAACACGAAAACATGGTCTCCCTCCTCGATTTTCCCGTCCAGCATCCAAAGAGAAAAGGCATCTTCTATCTTGGACGAGATCTCACGGCGAAGCGGCCGCGCCCCATACCGTTCGACAGAATCACAGGAAGCAAGCATTTCCGAAACGGATCCGTCAAAGCTTGCCGAAATACCGAGTGCCGCGATCCTCGCCTCCACATCCTTCAGCATCATTCCGGCAATGGATGCAATGCTCTCATGGCTCAGCTTATCAAATACAATGATCTCGTCGATGCGGTTGACAAGCTCCGGACGGAAGCTTTCCCGCAGGCAACGCATCCGCTCCCCGCGCTCTGCCATCCGCTTTTCCTCGCTCCCCGCCTCGGAAGCAAAGCCAAGCGAGCCTTTGGTTTCAGAGCCCTGCGATCCGATATTGGTCGTCATAATGATGATCGCATTTTTGAAGCTGGCCGTTCTTCCCGTGGAATCGGTCAGGATTCCATCGTCCAAAATCTGCAAAAGCAAATTGAAAATATCGGGGTGCGCCTTCTCGATCTCATCGAACAGCACAACCGAATAGGGACGGCGGTGCACCTTTTCCGTCAGCCCTCCGCCCTCGTCGTACCCGACGTATCCCGGCGGGGAGCCGATCATTTTGGAAACGCTGTGCTTTTCCATATATTCGCTCATATCCAATCGGATA
>CALWJT010000030.1 GCA_944381075.1 uncultured Clostridia bacterium | reverse complement strand
CATTCAAGGCAAAGAAAACCGCCTGTCCCACAGACCGATTAGCTCAGCCAAAGGGACAGGCGGTTTGAATTTTCTGATTGCTGACGCACTGCTGATTTTGTGTCATTCTTTATTCGAGGTTGTCATTAAACAGTTTTTGAGTGACGCGCTTCGATTCTGTCCGAAGAGGCCTAACATCCATAAAATCTCCTGCCAACACCCATTTTTTATATTCAAAAATCTTCACTGCCTGTTGAAAAAACACAATATTTATGATAAAATACATTCGGCAAATCCGGGCGGATAACAGTCGTGCTATGTCCGTGCCGCTCTCTTCTACCAGATAAGAGATCCCGAATCCATGCAGCGAGGTCCGGTCATGCGGGTACGAAAACGAAAAAACGGAGAGCGTCGTCGCGAGGCATGCCGCGAATTGTTTCTGCCATTTGACAAAGGACAACCAACGCCGGTCTTTCCTGCAGAGATTTTTCCCGACGTGTCTGAGATTCGACTAGAAATTGGCTGTGGGAAAGGCGCGTTTATCACGGAACTCGCTCAAAAGCATCCGGAAATAGGGTTTCTCGCCGTGGAGCGGATAAATGATGTTATCCTCCTCGCCGCAGAAAAAGCCAAGCACATAGAGCTTCACAACATAAAATTTCTCTGCTGTGACGCGGAATATCTGCCTCAGCTGCTTCCCCCTCATTGTGCGGCACGGATTTATCTTAACTTCTGTGACCCGTGGCCGAAGGCTCGCCATGCAAAAAGGCGTCTCACCCATCGGGATTCTCTGCTTCGCCTTGCCGGGCTTCTTATCCCGGACGGCACAATAGAATTCAAAACAGATAATTTGGATTTATTCGATTTTTCTGTAGCAGAATTTGAGGCGGTAGGGTTCAAGCTTCGAAATCTCACCCGCGACCTTCATGCAAGCGAGTGGGCAGATAATAATATTATGACCGAATATGAAAGGAACTTTTCATCCAAGGGGTTCAAAATCCACCGCCTTGAGGCGTATTTGCCGGAAATTCATCAACAATAGAAACCCACTTCGGAAAATAACAAGCAGAAAAGAAAAAAAGCTTGATTTTTTGGAAAAGCTATGATATAATGAGATTTACTATGTTATGATAACTCATAGACGGAGGTTTATCCGTTTGTTTGAGATAATCCAAACATCCAAGGGAGGTGCAGGAAGATGGCAAAATGTATGTACTGCGGAAAGGGTGTCACGTTCGGCAACAACGTCTCCCATTCCAACCGCAAAACGAGCAGAACATGGAAACCCAACATCAGAAAGGTCAGCGCCGTGGTAAACGGAACTCATAAAACCGTTGCGGTGTGCTCTCGTTGTCTGCGTGCAGGCAAGGTGGAAAGAGTCTGATTGGAATTTTGAAAAAGCTTGATCCTTTCCCGAAAAAGGGAAAGGATTTTTGCATGTTCTCACTTAAAAAAGAAGAACGGAGAGATAACGCCTCTTGTGTTATCTCTCCGTTTTATTTTATTTTTATGTATTTTGAGCGCCTCTTTGCGTCCCTTAGAAAAGGGCAAAAGATTATGGTGCTTGCGTCGTATAGATCAGCTCGCCGTACTTGTCATAAAGCTGCATCCGCCCATCTTCCATAATCTCCACATGAAAATTCGGATTGTTCGGCGAGACTGTGATTTCCGTTAAAAATCTCGGCAATGACTCCTTGTCGATTCGGACAACCGAGGCGGGAATGTCAAGCTCTCGGATGGACGAGCAGTAGGTCAGGGCATGTTCCTTGATAGCAAGCAGCCCTTCCGGTAAAACCAAATTTTGCAGGGACATATCCGAACAGGAATATGAGTAAAGGACGCGTACGCCGTCCGGCACTGTGTAGGTTTCCGTGCCCATATTCTCCGGCGCTTTCAGCAGAATGGACATATCCTTTGTGAAGAGCACGCCATCCACATCGCAGTACCAAGGGTTCGCGTCATCGACGTAGATCCCTTTCTTTACAGAAAGCAGATTTCCGCGAAAATCCTCGCCATTCTCATACCCGGTACCAAGAATCTGCAGAGATGCCGGCAGATACAGCTCCTCTAAGTTGGCCCGCAAGGAAGGCGGAAAATCCGGGTCCAGCCATTCAATGCCCTCGCTGAGCACAAGCTTTTTTACAGCCACAAGATACGTAAGCGCGGAGGAAGAAAGTCCGGATATTCGCCAATACTGGAATTCATCCTCAAATCCGGCGGGAATGATGACCGTCTCCTTTTCCGAATAAATATCAAAAAGCGTCGTTTCCTTGGTGGCAAGATCATATTGGAACGAATACTCAACACCATCATCCGTGAAAGTTATTACATAAGGTCTTAACGGATCCGTGTGTGGCGGTTCCATGGTTCCCTGTGAATCACCAGACGAAGAAGACGTTTCTGTTCCTTCCGAAGCAGAAGTATCCGCACCGGGCAACGTTGATTCGGTCGAGAAAGAGTCTGTTGTCGGCTCCGACACGGTGCCGCATCCCGCTAAGAAGCATATGGAAACAAACGCCATACACACCGCAAAAGAAATGATACGTTTACACATAGAAATTTCTCCTTTCTGTCCGGCAGCTGCTTATGGATAGGAAACAGACGCCGTCATCGTATATGAAATATAGGAGGAATAGGGCTGCCCATATTGCGTGTTCATAGGGACAAACGGACAGGCTAACAGCATTTTCTCCAAATTCAGTTTTGTGGAATCGGCATTCCGTCCGAATGGAATGATAAATCCTGCACATGATAATTTACGAAGGCTCGAGGGACAAAGCGGTTGATTGTAAATTCTGCAAAAAGCTCTTAGGCTGATCGATAAGTCCTTCCTATGTATTCTCTATATATTATAAAAAGAACACTGCTTCTTAAAACACCAAAAAAAATTTTAAAAAATCGCCGATTTTCCTCCAATATAAGATATTATATTGAATAATTTGCCACTTATAAAACAGGTTCGAAGGTTTATAATAATACCAGAACGCGGCGGCAACCAAACGCACGTGTTCTGCGGAGAAAATATTTTCCGCGTTTTATAACAACAGATGTATGAGCGGTACGCTGATTTTGCAGGATCTGCTTTGCAGATTTTCCACATCAGCCGATACGCAGTACGCTGTTCTTACAATTCAATTTGACGAATATATTTGAGGAGATTTAAAATGGCAAGTAGCAACAAAAAGCTTGTTCCTGAAGCGAAAGAAGCTCTCGACAAATTCAAGATGGAAGCTGCGAGCGAAGTTGGCGTCAACCTGAAACAGGGTTACAACGGCGATCTTACCTCTAAGCAGGCTGGTTCTGTGGGCGGACAGATGGTCAAAAAGATGATCGAGTCCTATGAGAACTCCATTAAGACGAAATAATTGGATTTTATAAGCTGTTTTTCGATAGTATTATAAAAAACTGATTGTTAAGAAATCTTGAAAGCATTCTCCGGTGTCCCTTGGGATGCCGGAGTTGCTTTTTCCTCCTCCTTTATTAAAATACGATATCCGCTTTGGCAAAAATGCCTTTATAAACAGGAAAATTTTTCCTCATTCGATGAATAAGACGGAAAAACGGTGGAATAATAAGGATATCCAACAAAACATTACATAAGGGCAGCGCAACATTTGCGCCACCCTTACGAGGAGGTCAAAATGAAATATCTTGTAACCTTTGCTTGTCTCGTGCTTGCCTGCTGTCTGTTCTGCGGATTTATGCCGACGGACGACGACCGCATAATCTATGAAAATACAGTCCGGCTTCATGTGCTCGCCAATTCAGACAGCGAGCATGACCAAAGCGTAAAGCTCGCCGTTCGTGACGCCGTGCTGGAAGAGATGCAGGAAATTTTAGCCAACGCCGAAAACCATGAGGATGCGGTCTCGGTCATCACCGAGAATCTCGACCGCATTCGTGAGGTATGCAACGAAACACTGGAAGCCCTTGGGGAAGAACTGACCGCCACCGTCATTTTATCGGAGGAAAACTATCCGACCCGCCACTACGAGACCATGAGCCTGCCCGCCGGCACTTATCAGTCCTTAAGGATCCAGATCGGCGCCGCAGAAGGAAAGAACTGGTGGTGCGTCTTGTATCCTGCACTCTGCACAAATGTTGCAAAAACGGAAGAATCTCTGATTAAAACAGGCTTTTCTCCGGAACAGATCGAAATCCTCACCGACGGTGAAAGCCCGAAATACAAGATCAAATTCAAATTTCTTGAAATCTTTGGGGAAGCATTTTCCTGATAAACTGGAGCAAATAGCCTTCCCTCACGCCGGCAGTGCTCAGGGTAAAGCTCGTCAATCCCATGTACGCCGCTATCTCCAAATAGGCAAAAAGGCCGGGAATAATCGTCGTAACGCGGTCGGGCACCATGCCGCGGATCCGCTTTCCTCCCTCGCGGACGTCGCAAATTGCGGCGTCCGCTGTTTTTTTCAGCTCCGATACGGACAGCGTATAGCCGTCGCAAGCGGCGCCGGCGTCTCCGCTGTGAAGCCGTGCCGCCGCACGCGCCGTGCCGCCGATAAAAAACGCCGTACCGCCGGCATTTTGAAATTTCGGATAGGCTGAAATCGTTTGCCTTACATACCGACGAATTTGTGCGATCTCCCCTTCCTTCGGGAACGGATCGCGCTTGGTCGCGCCGGTGAACATCTTTGCCAGCCGAACACATCCGATGGGAAGACTTTCCTCCGCACGAATGACATCCCCGTCAAAAACCGCGATCTCCGTACTGCCGCCCCCCATATCGATCAAGGTTCCCGACAAGGTCTGCGGAAAACGGTTCCGGATCGCCGTAAAGTCATAGAAAGTCTCCGTCTTTCCGCTGATGATCTCAATCTCGATGCCAAGCTTTTCTTTTATGCGCCGAAGGACCTCGCCGCTGTTGGAAAGACCGCGCAGGGACGCCGTGGCAAACGCAAAAAATCCATCGCAGGGAACGCTGTTTGCACGCGCAAGAAATTCCCGCAGGACGGAAAACAATTTTCCCTCTCCATCCGCGGTCAGCATCCCGTCCTTGGCATAGGCAGCAAGACCCAGCATGCTGCGCGCGGATGCAAAAACGGAAAAAGCACCGGTCTGCGTGTCGATATCGTACAGATTCATGCGAACGCTGTTCGCGCCGATATCCACGACCGCATATTTATAAATGGGTTCCTCGAAATCGTTCATTCCAATGCCTCGCTCTGAAAAGTTCTCCTCATTGCCGCTCAAAGCCAATGAAAGCCGTTCCCTGGAACGTCAGCTTCCCCCGGTCGCCCTCGACGGACAGGCCGTATATATCGGACGGAACGGCAAACTCCATGCGGTCCCCGCTTTCAAATTCAAACGTCATATAGTAGCGGCCATACGCATGTCCCGCCCCTGACGCCGCGCCTCCCGCCCTGACCGAATACCGCTTGGCCACCAGAGACGCAGGGGCGGTGATACGCGGGCTTTTGGCATTCCTTCGGCTGCGGGAAATCGATTGGAAAAGCACGAACAGGAAAACGCCGATGACAAGTACAAACATTACCATGACGAAAATAGGGATCACAACGTTCATTGTATCAAGCATCCTACCGCCTCCTTTTTTGACACAGTTTTATTATACACAAAAATATTCGGCAGCGCAATAGAAAATACGCAAGGTTTGGATTTTTGCGAATATATATGATAAAAGAACCCGTCTCGTTCTCCGCCGGAAAAATCCCTGCGGGGCCATCGCGAGCGGAGCTTGGAGGTCGTCATGTCCTATTTCCTATCATGGCTTATGTCCAATATCCTTTATTTGTTCCTCAAGGTTTCCTATTCCCAGAGCTTCCCGCCGCCGCTGCCTCCCGCAGAGGAAGCGGAGTGCTTCCGCAGGATGCAGAAGGGAGACAAAAAAGCAAGAGAAAAGCTCATCGAGCACAATCTAAGGCTGGTCGCACATATCGTAAAAAAATACTATACATCGAGCAAAAATCAGGACGATCTCATTTCGGTCGGAACCATCGGACTTATCAAGGCGATCGACTCGTTCGATATTTCCAACGGCGCAAGATTTGCCACGTATGCCAGCAAATGCCTTCAGAATGAAATTTTAATGTACTTCCGATCTCAAAAGAAAAATGCCTGCGAGGTATCGATCAATGAAACCATCGATACGGATAAAGACGGAAATCCTCTTACCTACATCGACATCATCAGTGTAGACGATACCATCGCCGAGGATCTCGATCTAAAATTCAAAAGCCGGCGGGCGCTTGAAATCGTGGAGCGCCTCTTGGAGCCGAGAGAACGGCAGATCATCATCATGCGGTACGGGCTTGGCGGCAAGCCCGCCATCACGCAAAGAGAAACGGCGGCAAAGCTCGGCATTTCCCGTTCTTATGTTTCGCGCATCGAAAAAGCGGCGCTGGAAAAGATCAGCAAGCATTTGTCCCATTCGCCTTTTTGAATACCGGGATTCCCCTTCATGGCAAATTTCAACCTTTTTTTATTTTATCCTGAAAATTCCGTGCCGCAGGCATAAAATCCACGGCACGTGAATAAATTTGAATCAAATAAAATCCGCCTTTGTCTTCGGCGAGGACCGGCGGGCTACGATATTTCGCCGAGAAAGCAGGAATGGATATGTTTATGCAAAACAGCGAAAACGATATGGGACACAGCGTCTTGATCAAGACCTTTGAAGGCGCAGGCACCAAGGAGGTTTCGACCGAGTACAATCTGCCGGACTATCTTCCCGACATCAACCGACTTCTAAAGGTAAGCGCGAAAATTGGCGAGAGCAGCAAATATCTCTCCGCAGATATGCTGGAATATGATGGAAAGCTCAAATTTTACATCGTTTATGCAACAAGCGACGGGAACATCCGAAGCGCAGAATTCGGTACGGATTTTTCCGGGGAAACGGCGGTATCCGGGGCAGCAGGCGACTGTGACATCCTGTTCGAACCAGGGATTGCCAACGTTTCATGCAGGCTGCAAAATCCGCGCAAGCTGACAGCAAAAGCAAAAATCATTGCGAAGGCTTCCGTTTTGTGCCGGACCTCCACTATGCCGGCTATCTCAGGCAGACTCACCTCAGAGGAGGAGGCCGCACTGCAGTACCGCAACCGCACCGTGGAAAGCATCTGCGAAACAACAGCGGAGGAGCTTTCTACGCCCATTAGCGAGGACCTGGAAATCGACGCTTCCATGCCGGCGATCGAGGACGTCATCGCCGTGGAGCTGGATCCCTACATCACCGATATGCGGGCGGGAGAAAACAAGCTCTCCTATAAGGGGGATATCGTCGCCAATATCCTTTACCTTGCCAAAACGGAGCAGCCGGCCGAAACGGAAAATGCGATGCCGCCGAAATACGTGGCGTTTTCAAGAAAGATTCCGATCTCCGGCGAGATCGAAGCCCAGGGAGTGACGGATAGCTGCATCCCCTTCGCATCGGTCCGCACCGACGGCCTTGAATTCCGGCCGCAGGAGAACAATTTCGGCGAAAGCCGCACGGTCGAGCTGGATTTCGACTACAGCGTATTTGCCAGAGTCTTCTGCAACGAGGAAAATGAGATCACGACCGATATGTATTCGACCGATTTTGAAAGCACAGAAGAAACAGAAACGCTGGAATACGATACCGTGCTTTATACGAAGGCCTTCAATTTCACGGCAGACGGAAGCACGCCCCGCGATGATGCCGACTTCGATGAGATCGTCGCCACGACGGCGACCGCCTCTGTGGAAAATGCCGAAAAGCAGGGCGGCAAGCTTGTTTTCTCCGGGACCGCAGACGTATCGGTCATTCTTACCAACGGCGCCGGCGTCTATCAGAGCCGAAACTATTCGGTCCCCTTCCGCGCGCAGACGGAGGCAGGCCGCATACCGGATTCGTTCGGCTACGTTGCCGAGGCATTCGTGATGTCCGCTGCAAGCAGACTGGATGAAAACAGCATTTACAGCGACCTTGAAATTTTCATCCCCTATGTTATTTTTGAAAAGCACAAGCAGGAAATGATCCGACAGAGCAATGTCTACAAGGATCAGCCCATTTCCCGCAAAGCCGGCGCTTCTCTTACTCTTTATTATCCCACGGCGGAAGATACGCTATGGGACGTCGCAAAAAAGTACCGCACGACCGTTCCGGAAATCATGGCCGCCAACGGGATTTCCGCCGACGCCGTTTCCGGCGTCCTTGTCATCCCCAAGCGCGGGTCCGGCGCACCGAAATACAGCAAGGTCATATAAAAAATATCTCCGCCTTCCGGCGGAGATATTTTTTATTTTCTGAATGATAAGGCGAGCTCTGCAAATAATAAAGGAAGAAAACGCCGGGAAACGGCGGCCGGAGAGAATTCCGGCAAACTTGACAAAAGCCCGCCAAAAAAGCGGGAGGGAGGAAATCATGGATAGAAATTTAACAAACGGCGAAATCCCGCTGGGACTCGGTATGGCGTTCGCTCAAAATACTGCGGCAATGGAACGGTTTGCCGCAATGAGCGCCGCGCAAAAAGAGGAAGTGATCCGCATGGCGCAGAATATCGGCTCCAAGGCAGAAATGACAGATTTTGTGCAGAAGCTCGCGGACGGCAAGTCCGCAAGCTTATAAGCGGCCGTATGGGGAATCGGCATGGAAAAACCAAAATCCTTATGGGAAAAAACCGCATCGGTCCCGCCGTATCCGTCGGTCTGCGGAGAAAAGAGCACCGATGTTCTGGTCATAGGCGGCGGTATTGCCGGGATCTTGACCGCCTATATGCTCTCGGAAAAGGGGATCCGGTGCATCGTGCTGGAGGCGGACTCCCTTTTTTCCGGACAAACCGGACGCACCACCGCCAAGATCACTTCACAGCACGGAATCCTCTATGAAAAAATGATTCGAATGCACGGCTTTGCAAAGGCTCGCGCTTATGCGGAAGCCAATGAGGCGGCGATCGCGGAATACCGCAGAATCGCAAACGACAACCGTATCGAATGCGAAATGAGGACGCTTCCCTCCTACGTGTACTCCATGGACAAAGAGGCATTGACAAAAGAAGCGGAAGCCGCCGCAGCGCTCGGGCTTGCCGCCTCCTTTGTCACGGAAACGGGACTGCCCTTTCCGGCGGCCGGCGCCGTTCGGTTCGAAAACCAGGCGCAGTTTCATCCTCTTAAATTTCTCACGGCCCTTCTTCCCGGACTTGAAATCTACGAGCATTCGCCGGTGCTTTCGATGAAAGGACACACGGCGGCGACGCCGCGGGGAAGTGTGCGCGCCAGAAAAATCGTCTATGCGACAAATTTCCCTAAGATCAACCTTCCCGGCTTCTATTTCATGCGAATGCACAGGGAACGAAGCCACGTCGTGGCGCTGGAGGGAGCACCGGTTCCCGACGGAATCTATTACGGCGCGGACAAGGACGGCTTCTCACTGCGCAGCACGGAAAACGGGATCGTCCTGCTCGGCGGCGCGGGGCACAGGACGGGAAAAAACACGGAGGGCGGCAGCTTCGCCGCGCTCATGCAGGCGGCGAAGCGATTCTTCCCCGGCAGCAGAGCCGTATGCGGCTGGTCCGCGCAGGACTGCATGACGCCGGACCATATCCCGTACATCGGACGCTTTTCCAAGGATACGCCGGACGTGTATATCGCAACGGGATTCTGCAAGTGGGGCATGACGAGCGCGATGGCTGCGGCCGGACTGCTCCGTGACCTGATCATGGAGAAGCCCAATCGATTCGCGTCCGTTTTTTCCCCCTCGCGCAAGCTTGCCGGCCTTGGCACTCTGCTTACGGACGGCGTGCAGACCGTCGGAAGTCTTGCCAAGCAGTTTTTCTATCTGCCAAGCCGGGATTTTCATCAAATTCCGCCCGGACACGGCGGGATCGTGCAAATCGACGGCCGCAAGCGCGGCGTCTATCGGGAAATCCTTCCCGACGGGAAAACGAGGCTGCACATCGTTTCGGTCAAATGTCCGCATCTCGGATGCGAGCTCGCATGGAATCCGGAGGAAAAGAGCTGGGACTGCCCGTGTCACGGCTCCCGGTTCGATATCGACGGAAAACTGCTCGACGGTCCTGCGGAAAAGGGCATCGGAAGAAAGCGGTAAGGCATGTACTACAGCTATCATGCCGTCGCGCGGCGGCTCCTGCGCGGCGGGAAGCTGCTGGGCTACTATTTCGCCGATCACTACCATAACATCCGACCTGCGCTGGTGCTTTTGTTCGACGACGAAAGGCATCCTGTGATGCCGATCCGCGAATACCGGTGGGAGGAATATCTCCCCCTGCTCCCGCCTGATAAGCAAATATGCAAATAACGGCATGCGGCACACCGCCTGCCGTTATTTGCATGAGAACACCAAAACCGATTGAAAAACGAAAGCCGCCATGATATAATGATACCAAAAAAGATTCATATCTCATGACCGGAGGACGTTCCCTATGAAGCTCACAAGAGAAACCGCCAGGTCCCAGGCCGAGAAGCCCGAGGACTTGCTGCGCAAGGCGTTTGGCAGCGCTGTCACCGGCGCGTTCTGCGCCTCTTTTTTCTCCCTTTCCGGGAAGGTGGTCGGCGCGGCAGGCTTACCGTTCTACGCGCCGCTTTCCGAGCGCATTTTGAATTTTCCCCTGACCGCCCGCTATCTCGAACGATTTCCCTTGCAAAACCACCTCTTTTGCTTCGGCAAAACGATACGGCATCTGACCGAGGAGGGCGAGGCGGCCCTTCCCGCCGAAATCGCGGCGGCCCTGCACGAGCTGTACGCCTCGGTCTGCAAAAGTGCCAGCAGGCTGGATGAAAACGGCGATCTCATTCTGGATCTAAAGGCGGATAAGATCGGCACGCATTTCGATGTCAATCTTCTCATCGGCAACCGTATCGGCTTTCCGTCGCCGCTTCTCACAACGCCCAAGGGCGCGCTCGATTCGCTCGGACGCGGCTCCTTCCGCGCGGCGGCGGCAAGACAGGTCACTTCCACACGCTACAATTTGATTCCGGAGGAAAACGGCGAGCCCTGCAATCGGCAGTTCTATCTTGTCGAAGACGGAGAGGTCATTTTTTATTCCGCCGATCCGAAAACGAATGTCCGGTCCGCCGTCTGCCGCCATTCGCAGAACCATACCGTAATTGCCTATGAAACGGAGTGCGGGCTCCGCATCGAACGCACGATCTTCATTCTCCCGCAGGAAGAAGGAATGCCGGAGGCGGTCGAGATGCAGCATGTGACCGTCGGAAACAGGTCGGACCGCAAGCGGAAGATCAAGATCGTCTTTACCGGCATGTTCGGGCTTGCGACGCCAGAATCCGCTATGAACGACATCCTTTACGCAAGCGTGACATGGGAAAGCGGAATCTGGAAAATCGACGGGGTACCGGCGGTCCTCTCGCCGAATCCGCATCCGAAATATTTGAAGCCTTACAAGCGCTTCGCCCTGCTTCTCTGCGAAGGGGAATTCATGGACGAATATACGGCGAGCTATTCCGATTTTATCGGCAGCGGCACGCTGAACCGTCCGCAGAACGCGGCGCATCTTTCCTGCTCCCACGCCGCCAAAATCGTCCCGTTCTTTGCGGTTTCCAAGACGCTCTCCCTTTCGGCGGGCGGAACGCGCGCAGCGGACTGCCTGGTCGGCATGACCATCACGAAGGATGGTACGGACGACGCCATATCCGAGATGCTCGCCCGTCTTGTCGAGGCCTACCGCATGCCGCATGCCGCAGAGGATGCACTGGAGCGCGTCAAGGCGTTTTCCGAACGCTATGCCGGCTATCTTCAGATCAAAACGGGAGACTCCGATTTTGACGCCTATGTCAATCGAAATCTGCCGTTTCAGGTATATTATCAGTCCTACGTGTCCCGCTCCTTCGCATGGACGCAGAAGGCCTATCGGGAAATCGGGTTCCGCGAGATCCAGGATATGTTCGCCTCCCTGCCCTACATCACCGGCATGGGGGAAGCGAAGCTTGCACGCGAAATGCTCGGCGAATGGCTCTCCAACGTCTGGGAAATGGGATACGCCAACCACAACTTTTACGAAACCGGAAAGGAGCCCGGCATGTGTTCGGACGACGGGCTGTGGCTCGTCCAAGCCGTATACCGGTACGTCTGCCTGACGCAGGACATGGCGTTTCTTTCCGAAACATATCCTGTCGCCGGCGGAAAGGGCCGCCGCTCGGTCATGGAAACGCTGCTCGCCGTCGTCACCTACAGCGGGAGCATTTCCGTCGGCGCGCACGGCCTTCCGCTGCTCGACAAGGCGGACTGGAACGACTGCCTGAAGGTAGACGACGATTGGATCGACGGTCCCGAAAAGGAGAAACGCTATCTCGCACAGCTCGCCGAAACGGGTGAGGACTACGGTGCGCCGCTGAAAAGCGCCTTTTCGGAAAGCGTGATGAACGCCTTCCTGCTCAAAATCGCATATGACGACATTGCGGCTTTGGCATCGCTCACAAAGGACGCCGCCCGCAGAGAAGAAATGAAAGCACGTTCTGCGGCCCTGACCGAGAAAATCAGGGCCTCCTGCTGGAAAGAGGACTTTTTTGCACGGGTCCTTGTCGGCGGGAAGCGGGACGGCGGCTATACCTATCTCGGCGCCGCAGGCGACGGGCTGAGCGCCGACGACGCCATTCCGGGCACGTATTTTCTGAATTCCTTCAGCTGGTCGATCTTATCCGGCGTTGCAGACGACATCCAGATCCGGACCATGCTGGAGAAAATCGAAGCGCACCTCGTAACGGATGCCGGGCTCAAGCTTTGCACGCCGTGCCGGCTTGACCGGCTCGCCTCGGGCACCGCGTCGGACGCCTATTTCCCCGGCGACAGAGAAAACGGCGGCGTATTCAAGCATGCAGCGATGATGGCGGCCTGTGCGGCGCTTCGCGCGGCAAAGACCGTATCGGATACGGCGCTTGCAGAGCGTCTTTCCCGCCTTGCCGATTTCGCGGTAGCTACCGTTCTTCCGTATAAAACGATGGAGCATCCCTTTGTCACAAAAGGAAATCCGCGCTTCTGCACACAGTACAACAACAGCCGTACCGGTGAAAATATCGGGCCGATGCTGTCCGGAACGGCAAGCTGGCTCAGTCTCACGATATCGGAAATGCTCGGTTTCTCCTATACAGGTACGGAGATCGTTTTTTCTCCGCTTCTGCCGCCGGACATGGAAACGGTATCCTATACCGTGCGAACGGACGGCATGCTCCTCGATGTCACGGTCCGAAAGCGTCGGGGCTTTGCAAGAGTCGGCGCCGGCACCGTCTATACCTTTGACGGAAAGCCCTTTTTCGGACATCTTGAACGTCCGCGTGACGGCAAGCGCCATGCCGTTGAAATCCTATTATAAAAATATTGGGAAAGGCTCCTCTCGGAGCCCTTCCCTTTTTATTTCTCTATCACGACCGGCAGCCGCAGCGCCTTCTCACGGCGCAGGGCTTTGTTTCTTCCACAATGCCGCGCGGATGCTCCGGCGGTGCGTAGACAGAAAACAGCTTCAGAGGCGTCGTGCCGGTATTGGTCAAATTATGCCAGGTTCCGGCGGGGACAAAAATCCCCGTTCCCGCAGAAGCGCGGCACAGACAAAGCTGGTTCTGGCATCTTCCCATCTGGACAGTCCCTTCGCCGCTCACGACATAAAGGAGCTGATCGGTATCCGCGTGCATTTCCAGCCCGATATCCTCACACGGATTCAAGCTCATCAGCGTGACCTGAAGATTGTCGCCAGTCCAGATCGCCTTACGATAATTTCCGTTTCTTTCCGCCGCACCGGCAAGATCGGTCACAAGCGGTGCTCCGGTATCTCTGTTTCCGGAGGTTCCGACACAAAGCGAGCCGTTATCGGTATTCCCACAGCCGCAGCCGCATCTTCCCTCTGGACGGTCATTCCATCTGTTCATGCAATGGTTCATTTGTTTTTCACCTCCTTCACCGACAGTATATGCCAAACCAGGAGGTTGGGACAGCGCAGGGACATGCCTGCGCGGACGGCAAAATCCTCTTTTTTTTAAATTATCCGTCAAAAGCCCGAAGCTCCCATCCAAAAGACAGCCGCCAACTCCCAGATCCGGAAAAATGCGTCTTTCCCATTTTCGGGAAGGACGCATTTTAAAGAAAAAAGGATTTTTCTATAAAAGCCGCGGCAATCGAGCCTTTTTCCATCGTACCCATCCTATATCCGGAGGATCCGTCAAAGAATTTTCGCGGCATCCAGCGCGGTACAAAGGAGCAGCGGCCGTGCCGGACAGGAACGCCGCGTCATTTCTCAGTCAAGCGCGCACCACCGACGCGCCGAACGGCATGAGCGCAAGCTTGGCAAATTTAAAGCACTGCTTCCCAAACGGGATCCCGATGATGGTGATGCAAAGGACCAGTCCAAACACCGCAGAGCTGACGACAAGCGCAAAACCGCCGAAAATCAGCCAAAGAATATTGACAAGCAGCGATATGGCGCCGCCGCCGTAGATGACCTGCTTGCCGAACGGCGCCAGCATCAGTCCCGCCATTTTAAAGCACTGTATGCCGAACGGGATCCCGATGATGGTGATGCACCAAACGAGCCCCACGATCGCCCATTCCAAAAAAAGCCAGATCCCGCAAAGCAGAATCCACAGAATATTCCCGATAATTCTCATACGACCTCCCAGTAAAATTCCAGATGTACCGATCCGCGAGCCGACGCCCGCTTCCCGCTCTTCTTACTATTATTATATCGCATCCATGAGGATTATCAATAGAATTCCAAAAAAATTAAACTTCGTCCACATTCCCGCAGGGCGAAGCCTTTCTTTCTCTCCTCAAGGGCCCCGCACGGAGCCCTTGAGGAGAGAAAAATCCGATTATGATGCCTTCTCGAACTGGCTGTTGTAAAGGTCGGCATAGAAACCGCCCTTCGCCATCAGCTCCTCGTGATTGCCGCTCTCAATGATATTGCCGTCCTTCATCACAAGGATCTTATCTGCATTTCGAATCGTGGAAAGACGGTGTGCGATCACGAACGACGTCCTTCCCTCGGTCATGCGGTCCATCGCCTTTTGAATGAGGATCTCCGTTCGGGTATCGACAGAGCTTGTCGCCTCGTCGAGAATGATCATCGGCGCGTTTTCGATCATAGCGCGCGCGATGGTAAGAAGCTGCTTCTGTCCCGCGGAAAGGTTCATCTTATCGTCGATGACCGTGTCATAGCCATTCGGAAGCGTTTTGATGAAATGATGCATCCCGACCGCACGGCAGGCCTTTTCCACCTCCTCGTCACTGATGTTCTCCTTGCCATATACGACGTTGTCCCGAATGGTCCCCTCGAACAGCCACGTATCCTGAAGCACCATGCCGAACAGGTCATGTACATTTTCTCTTGTCAGAGAGCTTACCGGCACGCCGTCGATTTTGATCTCTCCGCTCGTGACGTCATAAAACCGCATCAGGAGATTGACCATCGTTGTTTTCCCCGCGCCGGTCGGTCCTACGATGGCGACCTTTTGACCGGGATAGATGTGCTCGCAAAAGTCGTGTATGATGATTTTGTCGCTGTCATAGCCGAAATACACGTGATCAAATTCCACCTCGCCGCGCACGTTTTCGAGGACTGCCGTCTTATTCGACTCATCCGGCATCTCCTGTGCTTCCAGGAATTCAAACACCCGCTCTGACGCGGCCGCCGTGGACTGAAGGCTCGTCATTGCCTGCGCGATCTGCGACAGAGGGCTGGAAAAGAGTCTGACGTAAATGATGAATGCGATGATAACGCCGAAATCGATTTCACCGTTCATGGTCAGCATCGCGCCGACCACGCAGACCGCAACATAGCCGAAATTTCCGATGAAGCTCATCACCGGCATCATAAGTCCCGAAAGAAACTGGGACTTCCAGTTGCATTCATAGAGCTTTTCGTTCATTTTGTTAAAGGCTCCGCTCTGCTGTTTTTCCGCATTATACAGACGGACAATATTGTGTCCGGAATAGACCTCCTCGATATGTCCGTTGAGCCGGCCGAGCCACTCCTGACGCGCGAGAAAGTATTTCTGCGAGCTTTTGGTCACGATCGAAACAAACAGAAAACCGATAAGCGACGCCGCGATCGCCGTCACCGCCATGATCCAGTTCGTCCGGAACATCATGACCAGGCATCCGATAAAGAGCGCCGCCGCAGAAACCATCTGGACGATGCTTCGCTGAAGCGTTTCGCTGATCGTATCCACGTCGTTGGTAATGCGGGACAGCACATCGCCGAAGCTTGTTCTGTTGTAATAATCGATGGGGAGACGGTTGATTTTTCTCGAGATCGAACGGCGCAGGTTCTTGGAGACCGTCTGATTGACCGTCGTCATGACAAGGCCCTGCGTCAAGCCAAGGATCCAGCTTGCGGCATAAAACGCGATCAGCGTATAGCAAATGGTGAGAACCGCGTCAAAGTCGATGCCGGAAAGAAAGCCCTCCTCAATAAGTCCCGTAAGATCGCTTACCTTATCCGGACCGATGACCGTAAGCACCGCGCTTGCGACCGCGCATACCATCGCAATCAGGATCGCGGGAATATACGGGCGGCAGAAGGAAATGAGCTTCCCTATGGATTTTTTAAAATTGACGGGCATTTTGGATGAGCCGCCCCTCATGTGATGATGGATTCCTCGTGTCATGCGCCAAGTTCCTCCTTTGAAAGCTGAGAAAGTGCGATCTCGCGGTAGACCTCGCAGGATGCCATTAGCTCATCATGCGTCCCGATGCCGACCGCCCTGCCCTCGTCGACCACGACGATGCGGTCGGCATCCTTGATCGTACCGATCCTCTGCGCTACGATCAGGCTGGTTACGCCTGCCGTTTCTTTTTTCAGCGCAGAACGCAGGACCCTGTCCGTTTTATAATCCAGCGCCGAGAACGAATCATCGAAAATGTAAATCTCCGGCCGGCGGCAGATCGCCCTCGCAATAGAAAGCCGCTGCTTCTGTCCGCCGGAAAAATTCGCGCCCCCCTGCGCGACGGCGCCGTCGTAGCCCCCCTCGAGCTTTTCTACGAAATCGGCGCTCTGGGCCGTTCGGACCGCCGCCTGGATTTCCTCATCCTCCGCCGGCGGCTTTCCGTTCTCGCCGAATGCGACATTGGATTTTACGGTGCCGGAGAACAGCACCGCCCGCTGCGGCACATAGCCGAGCTTATTATACAGGTCATGCAGCCGGTAATCCTTGACATTGACGCCGTCGACAAGGACCTCCCCCTCCGTTGCGTCGTAAAACCGTGCAACGAGATTTACGATCGTGCTTTTCCCGCTGCCCGTCGCGCCGATAAAGGCGACGGTTTCGCCTTTATGCGCGGTAAAGCTGATATCGTGAAGGACATATTCGTCCGCATCCGGATAGCGGAAGCTGACATGACGGAATTCCACCTCGCCCCGAAGAGCCGTCTCGCCGCTCGCACTGCCGTCCAGGATAGCGGGCTTGGTCCCCAGCACCTCCTCGATGCGCTTCGCGGATACGGCAGCCCTCGGCAGCATGATAAAGATCATCGTGAGCATCGTAAAGGCCATGATGACCTGCATCGCATACGACGAAAAAACGACCATGTTGGAGAAAAGAGGAAGCTTGTCGAGAGCGCCGGCGGCATCGATCAAGTACGCGCCGATCCAGTAAATCCCGAGCGTGATCCCGTTCATGACAAGGCTCATCATCGGGTTCATCACCTGCATGGCCCTCTGTGCCTTCAGATGTGTTTCGGTGAGCTCCTCATTGGCTTTGTCGAATTTTTCCTCCTGATACGCTTCCGCATTGTACGCGCGGACAACGCGCAGTCCCGTCAGGTTTTCCCTCGAAACGCGGTTGAGGTTATCGGTCAGCCCCTGGATCCGCTTGAACTTCGGGACCGCATAAAGCATGATCACAAGGATAGTCGAAACAAGCAGGACGACCGCGCACGCAGTAAGCGCCGACCACTGCCATGTTCCCTTGTCCTGTATTTTTACAATTGCCATGACCGCCATGATCGGGGCCTTCACAATGAGCTGGAGCCCCATTGCCACGATCATCTCGATTTGCGTGATATCGTTGGTCGAGCGTGTGATCAGACTGTCGGTCGAAAAATTGGAGATCTCCTCCATAGAAAAGGACTCCACCTTTTCAAAAATTTCACGGCGCAGCCGTTTTGACAAATTCGCTGCAACCTGCGCCGCGAAGAAACCGACGATAATGGAAGTGACAAGGCTTCCGAGCGCACAGAGCAGCATTTTTCCTCCGGCGGAATAAATATCCGCCATCGCGCTGCCCTCGGTCTGCACAAGCTCTGTGATTTCCGTCATATACTCCGGAAGCCGCAGATCCAGCCAGACCTGTGCAACAATGAACAGAACGCTGAGGATGACAAAGCACCATTCCTTTGTCCTTAAATGTCTGAAGATTCGTATCATTCTTGTTTGTTTCCTTTCTCTAAGTATGAAAGAGGCTCCGCGCAGGGTTCCTTTTCTTTTTCAGAGGCATTTTCCAATATCCGCTTGGTAATGCGCACATATTCTACGGCATCCTGCTCCCCGAGCGCCTCCAGCGCGTCGGCTGCCGCCTTTAGAAAAAGCTTTCGGCGTACTGCGATATGACGGGCTCCCTTATCCGATAAGGTGACACAGACCTTTCGTTTGTCCGCCTTATCCGGCACACGGACGATAAAGCCCTTTGCCTCCAGCACGGAGAGCAGCTTCGCGGTGCGCGCCGTGCTGACGTTCATCTTCGCGCTGATCTTCCCCGGCGTCTGCGGACCGGCCTCGGCAAGATAGTCCAGCGCAAACATTTCCCCGCGTACCTGCCGGTCGGCATTCTTCCGCATCGGGATCTGAAGCAGCTTTGGCAGGATATCCAGGAACTCCGCCGCCAGCTTTTCATATTCCATAACAGCGCTCCCCCCCTTTCGTTTTGCCTATGTCATTTTACTAACACTGTTAGCAATTTTATGAGAATTCCGCAGGCTTGTCAATAGAATTCACGAAAAGTTTTAGAATCCATTACACTTTATACAAGAAGAAACCGCCCTCGACGGATCCGACGCAGGAAGGCGATATCTTAAATGGGCCTTTTCCTGCACGGGGTCCGCTTTTTCATTTTTTCGCCCGTTTTTCCCTCCGAGAACGGGTTTTTCAACATTTTCTCCTTTCAAAAACATGCTGTGGAAGGGATCTCCGTTTTCTTCGCGGACAAACGGTTTAGCTTTCCGCTGCCGGAAAAAGCCGCGTGATTTCAGCCGGGCAAAGGCGGCACGTTCGGTCATCTCCTGTTTGCAGGATAGATACCGCCGATGACATCGGCCCATACATTCAGACAGTGAAAAATCCTCCGGCATCGCGGCAAGCGATGCCGGAGGATCCCCGATCAATGCTGCAAGCAGGTCCGCGGGGAAAAAATCCGGGATTCCCTCTTTGTATTTTCTGACAATGGAAAGAAACCGCGATGACTGGACATGATTTCCCCTTCTTTTTCATAGGCTCAAATCCCGTCTCTTCCATGCCCCCGCATAACTGTCTCCATCGCCGCCGTGATTTTTCTGCACCCGCTCACCCTTGCCGGGTCCGTCCAGGCAGACAGCCCGACAGGGATTTCGGCAAGAACAGGAAACTCGCGCAGGATTCCACATGTCCTAACAAGGGCTTCCATTTCCTGCGCCGAAAGACAGCGCTCCTAAGACGAGCCGCGCACCCTTTTATAAAAATCCGCTCTGCCGCGAAGAGATTCCTGCCTTGCCGCCATATCCGCGAGGAAAAGACGTCCGCCCGTCCTCAGCACACGATACATTTCCCGCATCACAAGCGCAGCATTTACAAAATGATGAAAAGAAAGGCGAAACATCACAAAGCCAAACACCCCCCTTCGCAAACGGCAAGGCTTCGGCGGAGCCGGCAATATATTTGACGGTTCGGATATCCGCTTTCCCCCGTTCCGAATCTGAAGCATGGCCTCCGCCGCGTCCAGTTCCCGTTTTGTGCGACACATGGGGAACCGATGATCCTCCCGAAAAGCGCAGGTGCCCGCAGCGATCTTCAGAGCCCGCTCATCGCCCGTGAAAAACATGTTTTCAACAATAAGGCGTTGAAGACCTCCATTGAAAATACGTTTGATAACCTTCAAAGCCGCCGGCTTACCTAGTAAACTCTCGTTTTGTTCTTTCAAGCCGGCTTTCCATGATACCCCTCATAGAGACGTTCCCCGCCCAGGAACAAACAGCTTTTCCACGTCTACGCCTTCCATTTTCAAGAGCGCCGCTTTTTTATCCACACCGCCGGCATAGCCCGTGAGGCTGCCGTTTGTCCCGATCACACGATGACAGGGGATAATAAGAGAAATGGAATTGTGCCCGACGGCACCCCCGACCGCCTGCGCAGAAACGGGCTTCCCCGTCTCCTTTTCGAGACGCTCTGCGATTTTGCCGTAGGTAGAAGTCTGACCGAAAGGGATCTCCAGCATGATCTCCCATACTCTTTTGCGGAAAGGGGATATCCCCTCCATAGACAGGGGCGGCGTGAACGCGGGCGCCTTTCCGGAAAAATAAACGTCGAGCCATTCCCGCGCCAGGGCAAATACGGGCAGCTCTTGTTCCCCGCACGCCTCCGGCAGCCCATGCGCAAAATATTTTTGCCCATCGAACCAAAGTCCCGTGATCGCCTCTCCGCGGCCCGCAAGCGTAATGCCGCCAAGCGGCGACCGATATCTGCAAATATGGTACATCTTATCCTCCCAGATCCAAGCTGTGCCGTCTCGATTCTCACAGCAAAACGATTTTTTCCGCGTGGGAAAACTGTGCGGACAGCTCCTCTTCCTTTACGACGGAGCATCCCGCCGAAATCCCTGCACAAGCCCCTCCACAAATGGCTGCACAACCTCGCGGATCGTGCGGCGCTCATATCTCACGCCGGCGATTCTCATGGCCTCTTTCTGTTTTTCCGTCGCCACAGCATAAGGATACACACCAAGAAGAAAAGGAAAAAGCGAAGAAAGAAACCTCTGCAAATCGTCGTCTGCCGCCGCAGAAAAATGCTTTTTCAGACATCGTTCGACCGCCTGTATCGAATCGCCATAAGCCCTTTTAAAGGCGACCAGATTCTCCATCCGGCTGCCGGATTCCATATCGTAAAGGTTCATGGACATGAGCTTCAGCATACATCGGCGCTCCTCCAGCGCGGCGGCAAACCGTTTAGAAAACGCCGCGGCCGAGAGAGGGCACGCTTTTGTCAATTCCTCCAAGCCGGCGATCCATATCCTATACTCCCGTTCCAGAAGCGCGAGAAAAATTTCTTCCTTCGTACGAAAATAATTGTAAATGGACGTGCGGGTAAACGAAGTCTTTTCCCCAATTTCCCCGAGCGTGATCTCTCGAAAGGGCTTCTGTTCATACAGCTGCGCGCAGGCATCGAGGATCTCCTCCCTTCGCGCGGCAGCCAATGTATCCGAGCCTCTCGGCATTCGTTCCTCCTCCGGCAAGATGCCGTTTTTTCAGTTCTCCAGCGCAGCTTTTGCAAAGGCGGCAGCGCCGGCGTTCACAAGCGCGCCCTCTTTCCATACAGCATCGGGACAATGTTCCTTTAAGCTGCGCTGCGCACCGGATATTCCGCTTCCTCCCGAGGTCGCAAACGGAATGAGCGTCTTCCCCGAAAAAGGATGGCTTTCCAAGAAGGTATCGATGATGCGCGGCTCCACGTACCACCAGATGGGGAACCCGACAAAAACGACATCATACTGTGACACGTCCAGCGCGGACGCCAGAATGGCGGGACGGCACGCAGGATCCTTCATCTCAAGCGTACTGCGGCTTTTTTGATCCTTCCAGTCGAGATCGGCGGCGGTGTACGGCTCTGCGGGACGGATCTCCAATAAGTCCGCGCCGACGGCGGAGGCGATCTCCTTTGCTGCCCTTTCGGTCACGCCGCTTGCAGAAAAATACGCTACTAAAATCTTCTTTTCCATCGCAAACTCTCCTTTTCTGTTTTATCAAAAACCGAATTTCCTCCCGTATGCCGCGCATACCGGGAGACAAAGCGGCGCCCGGCGCAGAAACCCCCCTCAATGACGGTTCCCCGCAGCGGCAAGGCCAAAAAGCTGCTTTGCAGAAAAGCCCTTTTCCGCCGCTTTTATTCTGACACATTGTCAGCAAGAATAGTATAGCAATGTCCTCTCCTATTGTCAATACCTTTCAAGTCCGTTCCGGATTTTTCTTCCAAGAGAAAAATCCGCCGTCCGCGGCAGAAGCGTCCCTTTGCCGCTCTGCCTTGTCCCATTGCGAAGAGCAGACGGCGGCAATCGGAAAAGCTTAATAAAAAGGGGCGAATTTTAAAAAAATTCGCCCCTTTTTCACCCTTTCCTCACGCCTGTGCGCCGGTCCCTCCGTATGGGACCGTAAGCGTTTTTCCTTTTTCAATCGGGTAGGACCTTTCCCCGATGACAAGCGTCCCGCCGTCCACATCGGCACGGACCGTCACGTCCTTTTTGCTTACGGAAACCTCGACTGTCCCGTTTGGCGTCGGGACCTTGCCGGAAAAGCTGCCAAAGCACATGAGATTCGGCCTTACCTCGAAGGTCGCGTAAGCGGGAGAGGTCGGCCGCACGCCGAGCGCGTATTTGCCAAGCAGATAAATCGGCGACGCGCCCCACGCATGGCAAAGGCTCTTGCCGTAGGGACGGCCATACATCGCATAGTGCTCCGCGCCTTCTCTGTTCGGGAAATATTCCTCCCAAATCGTCGTTGCACCGAGGCGGATCATGCCGCCCCAATAGCTGTGGAGCATATCCGTCATGTAGCCGAAATCCCCGATCTGGCACATCGCATCGAGCTCAAAAAACTCAAAATACGGCGTCGTGATCGGCCTTATTTCCTTGTTTTTGATGACGTGCGTGATGATTTTTGCCTGCCGCTCTTCGCTTGTCAAATGATAAAGAAGCGCAAAGATATTGGCATGGCGGGTAATGTTCCGATTTTCCGTCCGATAATCGTCTACAAAGCCGCCCTTCTCCTCATCCCAATACCGGTCGTTGACGATCGTACAAAGGGCAGCCGCAGCCGCACGGTATTCAGCCTCCTCTTCGGAATTTTCCAGCAGTCCGGCACAGTTTGCCATACATTCATAGGCGCGGCAAAGCAGCATCTGCTCCGCGCAGAGCGGACCCGAATCCGCGTCGAACTTCGACCAGTCGACAAAGACCCAGTCGCCCGGATGCTTGACGTACAGACCGTCCTCGTCCAGTCTTCCGCGGATGAACGCCATCGTCGTGCGCATCTGCGGATATACGGAGCGGACAAAGGAAACGTCGCCTGTATGATAGTAATATTCCCAAATGCTCATGATCCAATAGAATGTATAGTCGGGAATGGTATTGACGTGCATGGTCATCGGCTCCGCGCCGCGCAGGATCCGCAGCGTGCGGCGGACGATGTCGTTGTCGTTCATCAAATAATAATTGACGAAAAAGCTTTGATAGGCGTCCCCGCCCCATACCCAGCGGTCGCGCTTGATCCCGTCGAAAAAGCCCTCGCGCGCATTCAGATGCAGCGTATAGGAGGACACCTCCCAGATTTTGTTGACTAAGTCGTCGTCGCAGCGAAACGCGCCGCGGTCCTCCAGCGGAAGATATTCAAAATCCGCAGAAAACGCATAAGTACCGCCGAAATCCGGCACAAAAATATACCGGAAGGCCACCGAAGTCGAGACAAAGCTGCCGTTTCGCGCCTGCGCTCTCACCAGCACGATGGCATCCTTCGGATCCAGCGCCTCCTCACGGGATTCGCCGCATACGACAAGGAAAGCGGCATCCCCCGGCGTCACATTCTCAAAAATCAGCTTGCCGAAGCGCTCGCAGCCGAAATCGTAAAGCGTCCCGCCGTTCAGTTTCTCCGACGTGACAGGAGAAATGCGTTCATAAGAGAACTTGAAGACCTCCGGATTGTCGGAAAGCGCCGTATACATGTCGTTGGTACCGGCCGGAAGGTCCGCGCCGCCGAACGAGCCGTAGGACCACGTTTCATCGGAGGCGAACGAATCGCCGACGCAGTAAACGGCGGGGAAGCCTCCGTCCTTGTAGGCGAACACCTTGACCATCTGGCGGCCGGGCTTCAGCGTAACGGCCACTCCCGCAGGATACCGCACGCCGTCGGCAAGGATGCTGGCATGCTCGGTGTTGGCATATAGCGTCACCGTCTCCGGCTTTTCAAGGTTCACGACCTTATAGAGGAACAGATTCCTGTGAGGGGAATCGACGCGCCACATCGGCGGATAAAAGACGGGACCCAGAAGGGATAGATCCCCGTCCGGACCAGATCCGGCCGCGGGACAAGAAACGCCTCCCTGCGTACGTCTGTTGTGAACGAGCATTCCATGGTAGAGCTCGAAATCACCGGGGCACCACATCCATTTTGACTGCTTCATATCATGATTCTCCATTCCGGCCTTTTCCTGATTGGATCAAAAGGCCATAATTATGATTTTTGCCGCAAGCACGACGCAGACAAGCGCAATGGGATACGTCGCCGCATATGCGGAGGAAACCTCGTCCGTTCCGGCGGAGCGGATCAGCGCGTCCAATGCGGGAGTGCTTGTCATGCCGCCCGTGATAGAGCCGAGGTTATTGAAGATACTGAGCTTAAAAATATACTTGGCGACAAGGAAGCCGACGATCATCGGGACAAGCGTGAGAATGACGCCGTAAAGGAAATATTTGAGCGCGATGTTTTCCATAAAGTTGACGCCGCCCGGCACGCCTGCGCCAATGAGGAACAGCACAAGCCCCAGCTCGCGGAAGAATTGGAGCGACTCCTTGCTGATGCGGCAGTCGATGCCGAAAAGGTGTCCGAAATGTCCGATGATAAGACCGGAAATAAGCGTCCCGCCGGAGGTTCCGAGCGAAAAGTCGATGCCGGGGATCTTAACGGCGCCGATGAGGCATCCGAAAACGATGGCAAGGAAAAAGGCAAACGCGCCGAACGGATCGAGCTTTGTCAGCTTCCTTGTGATTGGCTTGATAGAAATGACGTTTGCAGCCTGGAACGACTCACGTTCCTTTTCGATGTTGACCCGCATGAGCTTCGGGACGATCTGTACGAACAGCACGACGCCGAGGACACCGAAGACATACGCGATCCCATAGCCGGCCGTGATCTGCGACACGCCCTCCGCGGCCGTTTCACGCGCCGCGGAAAGGCCCGGCGTGCTTGTGAGCGCGCCGGTCAGGATCCCCGTCGCCATCTCGGGGGTCAGATCGGAATCGACAAGAAGCAGGACCACAGCGGCAAGCGCGCCGACAACGATGACGAGGACCCCCATCAAAATATAGGAAAGCGACTTCCGATTGAAGGTTCGGAAAAACTTCGGTCCTGCGATAAGACCGATCGAGGTGACAAAAAATGCCGTCCCGATATTGGAAACCAGATTGAAATTGCTCTCCAGCGTGCTGTTATACAGCGAAATGACGGCATCCCCGATCTGAAAAGACGGAACATAGCTTGCAACCACGCCGAAAACCAGTGCGATGAGCAGGACCCCTGCCGTGCCGAGCGATACGCCCTTGATGCTGATGCCTCCGACAAGGTATCCAAGCGCCGCAATAACGGCGATAAAGAAAATAATCGAAAAAACAGAAGATGCGACCTCTCCCAGATATGCCATGACAGTCCTCTCCCTTCCTTATGATTCCATGAGCAGCATATTCTGCTTGATCTCCCAGAGCTTGCGGGAAAGGTCTACATAATACGCATGCGGATTTTCAAATCGCTTGACCTCGTCCCAGAGCTTATCGGTCTGCTCCGCACAGTAGGTGCGGATCTCCGCCGCGGACGGCGACGTATATACCCGCTTTCCCTCACGGAAAATCGGCTCCAGCAGAGGACGCAGATGGTAATTGACAAAGGTTTTGCGCTTCCAGGTATTCTGCGGGTCAAAAATCTCAAGCGGACGGGATTCGTCGAGGACCTCGTCGTATACGCAGAGAAGATCCGCCGCAGCCTTCCCGCTTTCCTTGTCATAGATCCGGTAAACCTTTTTGAAATGCGGATTGGTGATTTTTTCCGGATTTTCGCTGATTTTGATTTTTGGCTCGATCACACCGTTTTTTTCCTTTGCCACAAGCTTATAGACGCCGCCGAAGACCGGATCGCTTTTCGCCGTAATCAGGCGCTCTCCGACGCCGAAGGCGTCGATTTCCGCGCCTTGGCTGATGATATCGCGGATGATATATTCGTCAAGCGAATTGGAAACGACGATTTTCGCTTCCGTAAAGCCCTCGCGAAGAAATGCCGCGCGGATCTTTTTCGTCAAATAGGCGATGTCGCCCGAATCGATGCGCACGCCGAAGTTTCGGATCCCCTGCGGGACAAGCACGTTCTTGAACGCGCGAATGGCATTCGGGAGCCCGCTTTTCAAAACGTTGTACGTATCGATGAGCAGCGTCGCATTGTTCGGATAAATTTTGCAGTAGGTCTCGAACGCTTCGTATTCACTGTCGAACATCTGTACCCACGAATGCGCCATGGTCCCGGACGCATTGACCTGAAAATCCCGGTCGCTCATCGTGCAGGAGGTCGAGGCGCAGCCGCCGATAAACGCGGCGCGCGCGCCGTAGATCGCCCCCTCCGCTCCCTGTGCGCGGCGCGCGCCGAATTCCGCGACGGGACGTCCTCCCGCAGCCCGCACGATCCGGTTCGCCTTGGTCGCGATCAGAGATTGATGGTTGAGCGCAAGCAGGACAAACGTTTCAATAAACTGCGCCTCTATGGCAGGGGCGCGCACCGTCATGATCGGCTCGTGCGGAAAGATCGGCGTACCCTCCGGGATCGCGTAGATGTCCCCTGTAAAACGGAAGGTTTTGAGATATTCCAGGAAATTCTCGTCAAAAATCTTCTTGGAACGAAGATAGGCGATGTCCTCTTCCGTAAATTTTAAATTTTCGATATACCCGATGACCTCGTCAAGGCCGGCGGCGATCGCATAGCCGCCTCCGTCCGGAATATCGCGGAAAAACACGTCAAAGTAGGCAATCTCATCGGCTTTGCCGGATACAAAATATCCGTTTGCCATGGTCAGCTCATAAAAGTCGAGCAGCATCGTATAATTGGTACGGTCAAGCATCCTTCAGATCCTCCAAAATGATGGTTCCGTTTTATTATAATATATCCTTTCCGAAAGTGCAAGAATTTACCGAAAAAAAGAAGAGAAAATAAGGTTTTTCTTGACAGATACATGTGAAAATGATATGATGATTTGTAAACTTTTATTATTTCAGAAGGAATGGAAAAAATGGACGGCACAGAAAAAAAGACCGCAGGCGGGCTTCTTCGCAAATTAGCAAAGCGGTACTTCATCGACGCGATGGGCGCGATGGCGCAGGGACTTTTCGCCTCGCTCCTCATTGGCACGATTTTCAACGCGCTCGGAATGATCCCAGGACTGGATTTTCTCAGTGAAATCGGCGTATTTGCGCAGGAAATGGCAGGTCCTGCGATGGGCGCTGCCATCGCATATTCGCTCGGCGGACATCCGCTCGTCATTTTCTCGTCGGCGGCGGTCGGCTATGCCGCCAATACGCTCGGCAAGGCGGGCGGGCCTCTTGCCGTTTTCTTCATCGCCATCATCGCCATCGAAATCGGGATGTTGGTCTCCAAAAAAACAAAGGTAGACATTATCGTGACGCCGTTTGTCACGATTTTTGTCGGCGGCGGACTTTCTCTCCTTGTCGCACCCTATATCGGCATCGCGGTTGGCTATATCAGTGAATTCATCGGATGGGCAGCGCTTCAGGCGCCATTTGTGACCGGGATCATTGTTTCCGTGGTGATCGGCGTAGTGCTGACCCTTCCGATCTCAAGCGCCGCCATCTGCGCGGGACTCTCCCTTACCGGCAGTATCGCGGCTTCCTCCGGCTCGGAGGGGCTTGCCATCGCGGGCGCCGCCGCCGTTGCCGGCTGCTGCGCACAGATGGTAGGATTCGCCGTCATCAGCTTCCGTGAGAACAAATGGGGCGGACTGCTCTCGCAGGGAATCGGCACCAGTATGCTCCAGATGCCGAATATCATCAAAAATCCCTGCATCTGGATCGCGCCGACCCTTGCCTCCGCCATTACGGGTCCGCTCGCGACCTGCGTATTCGACCTCAAAATGTACGGCGCCGCCATCAATTCCGGTATGGGGACCTGCGGCATGCTCGGCCCTGTCGGAATGATCCTCGGCTGGTATGACAAGGCCAACGGATATCCGTATGAGGTCACGGCGCTCAACTGGGTGGGACTTGTCCTTGTCTGCTTCGTGCTTCCGGCCATTCTGTCCCTGCTGTTCGATTTCCTGACGAGAAAGCTCGGCTGGGTCAAGGACGGCGACATGAAGCTGGAGCTTTGAGCGGAGTACAGGTAAAAAGCGCTGCAAGCACGGAATCGATTTTTTCAAAAGAGCTTCGATCCGTGCTTCGAACCGCGTCCAAGCGGCACAGAAGGCAAAACACCGCAAAGGGACGGATACATGTCGTCCCTTTGCGGTATTGGAATCGCCGGAAGAAGCGAGTACCCTCCCCGTTCGTTTTTTTCAGATGCTCAAAAGCAGCGATCCTTGCGGCATTTTTGCGAAATGCTCTTCCGGAGCCGCCGTCTGTCCCGCGAAAAAAACGTGCTTTTTATACGGCTGCAGGCCGTTTTCCTGCGGCCTGCAAGGAGCTTGTACCATTTCAAGGAGCGGCAAAGCAAAAGCCTTTCCCTATTCTGCCGGGGATTCCCGCCAGTCTCACCGATAAAAAAGAGAGAGGAAAATCCTCTCTCTTTTTTCAGTCCGCCAAAACGGTGATGCGGCCGACCGTGATTTCTGTCACAAGATCTACGATCCACGCGATGAGATTGCCGATAAAGGTGATCAAGACCAGGATCCCAACGACGAGCGTCACGGTATTTCTTGTTTCCACATACCGGATAATACGGTAGATACCGCCGATGATCGCGCCGAAGAAAATCTGCAGGACGATTTTTGCGAGCTTCGGCAGGCTTTCGTACATTTCTGTAAGGGAACCGCTGTTTGACATAAAAAAGACCTTCTTTCATTCAATTTCTAAGGTTATGTATTGTCTCATCCGTCGTATCAAGCGGAAGACGGCATCGAAGCTATCGGGATTCTCCCCCTTCCGCCGCACGCACGCGGTCCACAAGTGTGTGGATCCGGCCCACGGGATTGAGCAGCTCGCTGATGGAAGAATCGGAATTGAGCGTATCGATGATATAAGAAACATATTTGCACATATTGACTTCCGCATACCACGGACGGTCGATGATGCTTTGCGGTCTGTAGTTGAGGTTCGTCGTAAAGATCTTGTCGAGCAGCCCCTTTTCATAAGCGGCGTCGATCTTGTCGCAGCCCGCCGTAAAAAGTCCGAACGTTGCGAAGATAAACACGCGGCGCGCGCCCTTCTCCTTGAGCTGTTCCGCGATGTCCAGCATGGATTCACCGGTCGCGATCATATCATCGACGATGATGATATCCTTGCCCTCGACGGAACGGCCGAGGAATTCGTGTGCTTCGATCGGATTGCGTCCGTCGATGACGATCGTATAATTGCGGCGCTTGTAGAACATGCCGAGCTCAAGCCCCAGCACGGAGGAATAGTACATCGAACGGGACATTGCCCCCTCGTCCGGCGAGACGATCATCAGCGTGTCCTTATCAAAGGTGATGTCCGGAAATTCCCGGACCAGCGCCTTGAGCATCTGATAAGACGGACGCACATTGTCAAAGCCGCTCTGCGGGATCGCCTGCTGGACGCGGGAATCGTGCGCGTCAAAGGTGATGATGTTAGAAACGCCCATGGAAACAAGCTCCTGAAGCGCCATCGCACAGTCAAGAGACTCCCGCGAGGTACGGCGATGCTGCCGTCCCTCATAGAGCATCGGCATGATCACGGAAACCCGGCGCGCTTTTCCTCCAATGGCGCAAATGATCCGCTTGAGGTCCTGATAGTGGTCATCCGGACTCATCGGGACGTTCATGCCATACATCTTATACGTCACGCCGTAGTTGAATACGTCCGCGAAAATATAGGTATCATGACCGCGCATCGTTTCATGAATGATGCCCTTCCCCTCGCCGGAGCCGAACCGGGGACAATCGGCATTGACAAGGAAGGTCCCTTCCTTGTCCTTGCGCCATTGATGCAGATACCAGTCGACATTCTCAAGAAATTTTTCGCAGCCCTTCATGCCGATGATGCTGAGCTCTCCATAATAGTTTTTCTCCATGCCAATCGTCCTCTCTATTCCTCTCTATTTTAATACGATAGACTTACACCCTACGGGAATCAAAGGTTGAAGGCGACCTCGATCTCCTTCACCTCGTCGGGACTGATCTTAATGACCTCGCCGCCGAGGCTCGCAGCCTCCACCAGGGATTTTGCGCTGTACTCCATGACCTCCAGACGGTCAAATGCATTGAGAAGCGAGGTCCCCGCCGCGATGATACAGTCGTTTTCGATGATGACGACGGGATTTTTGATGGAGATCTCCTTTGCGAGAAGCTCCGGCTGCATAAAGGAGGAGCCGAACGGATACTTGCGTACATTTTTCAGGGCGATATAGCTTTCCGGAATCAGGCGGGCATCAAACTCCTTGTCCGTAATGGCAAACGCCATGATGTGCGGCGGATGCGCCACGATAACGGATTTGATATCGGGATCCTTTTCATACAGAATCGAATGCAGCTTCACAGAGCGCGACGGCGTTTTCCCCGCCTCGCATTTGCCGTCCCGAATCAGGACAAGATCCTCCGGCTCCAGATAATTTCTGTCCTTGGCATAAGGGGTGATGATGAAGGAGCCGTCTGAGAGCTTGCAGGAGAAGGTCCCCTGATCGCTCGTGAAAAGCTGATTGCCGTACGCGCGGTGGATGAGCTCGCACATATCGCGGCGCACACCGAGCTCCTCGCTCGTATGCGTTTCGGGCACGAATTCCTCCATGCTCGGCGCCGTTTTGTTTTTATAGATCTCCATATGGCGCTCAGAGAGTCCGTGGATGTTGCCGCCCAGCGCCTTCGCGTTGATCTGGATTCTCGCACAGTAATCGAGCGTCTCAAAATTCATAAACGCTTTGAAGAGCGAAGTCGAACCGATAACCACACCGTGATTTTCCAAAATGACCGTGTTGATTCCCTTTTCAAATTCTGCCGAGATCTTGTCGCCGAGCGCGGCACTGCCGGGGCACGCATACTTTGCAATGGTGATCTTGCCGGAGAGGAACCTTGCGTCCGGAATAATCGAGGTATCCGGGATCTTGCGCAGCAGGCTGAAGGCAACCAGTGCCGGCGGATGTGCATGAAGGACCGCTTTCAGGTCCGGACGCTTTTGATAGATCGCAAGGTGGAACGGATATTCGACGGACGGTCTGTGGATACCGATGATGGTCCCGTCCGGTTTGATCTGCATAATGTCCTCGCGGCGCAGGCTTCCCTTGTCGATCCCGCTGGGACTGATCCATACGGTGCCCTCAGAATCGCGGATCGAAAGATTTCCGCCCGTTGTCGTCGTCATCCCGTAATAATAGATCCGATTCATGATCATTACGATTTGGTCTGCCGGATGCAGCATGTCAAAATTCATTTTTTTCTCCTTCCATGCAGCTTTAAGCTGCCTATTTTGATATCAAAATACAGCGATTTATACTGTAATGGTAACTTTTTTCAGCACCTTGGAGGCATCGGGGTCGATCCCGCGTGCGAGCACCAGCTCCAGCGCGAAAAGCTGAAGGGTGACGGCGGCGCAATAGGCGGAAATCGCGTCCGGAACAGGATATGCGGTACTGTTCGGGATAAGCAGGACGCGGACGTCCGTCCTCTTCGACAAGGATTCCTCGTCCGTGATGAGGATGACCTTCGCTCCGATCTTCAAAAGCTCGCCTGTCATTTCCATCGCATCGTCCATGACTGCGCCGCGGAGTGCTACCACAATGGCAGTGTCCCCGGGATGGATCTGCGCCTTCGGTCCGTGATGAAAATCGGATACCGCATATCCGCGCATTTTGATGCCGTTCGTCTCCAGAATTTTAAGCGTTCCCTCACATGCCATGGGATACGCAAAGCCGCGCCCGAGCACGACGGCGGATTTCAGGTTCTCATATTCCTTCGCGATGCCGGAAAGCTTTTCCGGCATATATGTAAGCAGGCGCTCCACATCGCCGGCGACGCCGGAAAGTGCCGAAAGCAGAGCGTCGTCGCCTGCCCATACGGCGGCAAGCAGAGAAAGCACCATCATCTGAGAGGTAAAGGTCTTGGTCGCCGCAATGCTGGTTTCGGGTCCGGCATTGCAGTATAAATGATATTTTGCGGATTTCGCAAGCGGAGACAACGGGTCGTTGGTGACAGCGACCGTCACGGCTCCCGTCTGATTCGCGCGTTCGACGACCGCAAGCGCGTCCGCCGCTCTGCCGGATTGGGAAATGCCGATCACGAGCGTCCGCTCAAAGGAAAGCTTCCCATGATACTTGGAAACGACAGAGGGCGTGGAAAGGCCGCAGGGAATGCCTACGATCGTATGGATCAGGTATTGGGCATAGATCGCCGCATGGTCGGAGGTCCCGCGTGCCGCAAGCTGTACGCTGGCAACGTCCGCCGCCCGGACTTCCGCCACCAGAGCGCGAATGGTATCCATGTTCGCTGCCGCAACGCCGGCAAGCACCGCCGGCTGTTCTCGGATTTCTTTTTCCAGATTGATCATTTTTCCAGGTCTCCTTTTTTATGCATAATGCTCCGGCCGGAATTCCGGCGGAATGTTGTTTTCATAATACAAAAGGAGCGTTTCCCTGCAAAACGGAATTTCGTTTTGATGCTGACAGGTACCATGCGTTTTCGCAAGCTCCTCCGTGTAATCGCGCAGAAAATAGATTTTATGCCCCGTATATGCCGTCGAATAATGACAAACGACCGGATAAATCTGCGCACCATCTATATAAGTGTAATCCTTATCTTTTATAATGTCAAGAGTCAAAATGCCTCCAAGCACAGTTTTGTCGAACCGCATGTTGGAAACCAGATTGCCGAGCGAATATACAACCAGCGTTTTGTGCCCATCCGATGCCGTTTTCCATTCTACCCCTTCCAAAACATGCGGATGCGTACCGATAATGACATCCGCGCCAAGCTCCGTCAGAAGCTCCGCCATTTGGATCTGGGCGGTCGTGGGATGAAAGCACTCGACATATTCACCAATATCATATTCAATCCCCCAGTGCATGGAGACAAAAACAAGATCCGCCGCCGCCCGCGCCGCGGTTACCTCGCGCCGGATACGCTCCTCGGAGATGCGCGGCACCTCGATATTGTCGTCACAGTTTGTCGAATACGTATAGGCGAGGAACGCGATCTTGATTCCCTGCCGTTCCAAAATACGGTATCCTCCGGCATCCCCGCCTACGACGAGCTCCACGGTATTCTCAAGATATTCCCGCGTTCGGCGAAGTCCCGCAGCTCCCCGGTCAAGCATATGGTTGTTTGCAAGGTTCACGACGTCAAAGCCGGCGCCGGCCAGCGCGTCGGCGACCTCAAAGGGAGAGCAGAACCGCGGATATCCGGAAAAGTCCTCCGCGCCGAGAGGAGTTTCCTGATTGACGAATGCGATGTCGAACGAAGAAATAAAATCCGATATCTCTTCATAAACCGGCGAAAAATCATAGCCGGCCCCCGTACAGGCGCCCTTGTAAATGCTGGAATGGATGAGATTGTCTCCGGCGGCAGCGAAGGTCACCTTGACCGGCGCTTCTTCCTCTTTAAGAAAATGCAGGCCGAACGCCTCGGTAAAGCTTTCCTCCAAACCGGAAAATGCACAGGAAACAAGCGACGCGAGAAGCGCCGCCGCGAGAAGGAATGCCCCCCATACGCGCCATGATTTCCTGTGCAAAATTCCCATAAAATAACCGTACCCTTTTCTTTCAGAAATTTACACAGTTATTTTATCTTGTCAACGTTTTGATAATACGTCCTTTTCATATTTTCTTACGTCATCCAGCCATTCCATGCCGGAGGGAACGCCGCAGCGCTCGCAGTACTCCGTCCAAACGGCGCCGGCAGGCATCGTCTTCATCTCCTCGAGCACGGCAAGTCTTGTCGTATAGTCGAAGGAATGCTCGCATTCGCGCAGCTTTTCCGTCGGCTCAAGAGCGGCGAGCAGCAGCGCCTTCTGCATATTGCGCGAGCCGATCGCCCACGCCGCAATGCGGTTGATGGACGCGTCGAAATAGTCGAGTCCGATATGGACGCGCCCCTCAAAATGATTGCGGAGGATCTCCTGCGCAATCGTGCGAAGCTCGTCGTCCAGAATCACGACATGGTCAGAATCCCAGCGCACGGGGCGGGACACATGCAGCAGGATGTCGTCAAGATACAAAAGCACAGCCGAGATCTTATCGGAAATGACCTCCGTCGGATGATAATGGCCCGCATCCAGCGTGAGAAGCAGTTTATTTTTCATCGCATAGCCCATATAAAATTCATGCGAACCGATGGTGCAGCTTTCCGCGCCGATGCCGAATACCTTGCTCTCCACCGCATTGAGGTTGTGCCGGGTATCGACGTCTCCCGCAAAGATCTGGTCGAGCGAGTCGACAAGACGCGCGCGCGCGCCGTAGCGGTCCACCGGAATATCCTTGAAGCCGTCGGGGATCCAATAGTTGGTCACCGTCGTATCGTTCATCTCTCTGCCGATGTATTCGGCGATCTTCCTCGACGCGATGCAGTGCTCGATCCAGAAATCACGCACCGCTTTGCTCGGATGGCTGAGCGTAAAGCCGTCCGCGCTCAGCTCATGGGAAAAGCAGGTCGGATTGAAGTCCAGCCCCACCTGATGCTCCTTGGCCCAATCGATCCAGCTTGCGAAATGCTTCGGCTCGATTTTGTTCCTCGCGACCTTCTCGCCGAGATTGTCGAGATAGATCGCGTGCAGGCTGAGACGCTTTTTGCCGGGGATCAGCGAAAACGCCTTCTCGATATCCGCGCGCAGCTCTGAAATTGTGCGGGCGCGTCCGGGATAATTGCCCGTCGTCTGGATGCCGCCGGTCAAGTCCCCGTCCGGATTCTCGAAGCCGCGCACATCGTCTCCCTGCCAGCAGTGAATAGATACCGGGATGTTCTTCACACGCTCCATGGCGGCCTCGGTATCGACGCCGATTGCCGCGTACGCCTCTTTTGCCAGTTCATATGCCTTGTTTGCCATATTGATAGATTCCTTTCAGAACAAATATTTTTATGCCTTGATAAGCGAGAGGAAGCGGCCATATGCTTCGTCCCACGCGCCCTTTTTGTCCGCTTCGGGCTCATACTCCTTCACCTCGAAGGAATCCGCGATGATCTCTCTTGCCTGCCACATATCGCGCACTTCTCCGAGCGCGATCGCCTGCGCCGCGATGTTCCCGAGCGCCGTCGCCTCCACGGGCCCCGCGAACACGGGACGTCCGCACGCGGTCGCCGCGAACTGCGAGAGCTGGTCCTCCTTGGTCCCGCCGCCGACGATGTTGATAGCCGGGATCCTCTCGCCGCACATTTCGTCGATGCACTCTACGGTGTAGCGGTAGCGCATCGCGAGGCTTTCCAGAATGCAGCGCACGATCTCGCCCTTTGTCTGCGGGACATACTGCCCCGTCTCGCGGCAGTAGTCCGCGATTCGGCGCGGCAGATTGCCGGGCGTCGCGAAGCGCGCGTCGTCGGTATCGATGAAGCAGCGCAGCGGTTCTGCCGCCGCCGCCATATCGGCAAGCTCCTGAAAGGACACCTTATCGCCCTCGCGCTCCCATTGACGGCGGGACTCCTGCTCGACCCAGAGCCCCGTGATATTCTTGGAAAACCGGATCGTGCCGCCGTATCCGCCTTCGTTGGTAAAATTATAGTCCCTCGTTTTTTCGCTGATGACCGGCTCCTTGGTTTCCGTACCCATGATCGACCACGTACCGGAGGAAAGCCAGATGAATTTTTCATTTTTCGCGGGAACGGCAAGAACCGCACTTCCCGTATCGTGCTCGGCGACGGAAATGACCTTTGGATTCAGCGTGCCGAATTCCTCGGCAAGCGAGGGAGTGAGCGTGCCGCAGACCGTGCCCGGCGCGACGATGCTGCCGAACAGCTTTTCCGGAAGCCCGAATTTTTCGATCAGCTCCCAGGACCAGTCGCGCGTTTTTGCGTTCAGAAGCTGGCTTGTGGAAGCGATGGTATACTCCGTCTGCTTGTAGCCCGTCAGGAAATAATTGAGCAGGTCCGGGACGAACAGCATGTCCGAAACGACGTCGAAAAGCTCCGGCGTATCCTTCTGGATCGCCAGAAGCTGATAAAGAGAGTTGAGCTCCAGCACCTGAATGCCCGTGATCCCATAGACCTCGTCGCTCGGGACCTTTTCCGCCGAATACGCGGGGATACCTGCCGTGCGCATGTCACGGTAATGGACGGGATTGGAAAGCAGATGTCCTTTTTTGTCGAGAAATCCGAAATCCACGCCCCAGGTGTCGATACCGACGGAGGCGATGTCCCGGTCATCTCCCTGCGCACAGGCGCGCAGAGACAGCTTGATTTCGTGGAAAATGCGCAGAATGTCCCATGTAAACTGTCCGGAAACCATGACCGGTTCATTGGGGAAGCGATGATTTTCTTCCAGCGTAAAGCGTTTTCCGTCGAAGGCGCCGACAATGCCGCGGCCGCTGGAGGCGCCGAGATCTACGGCAAGCATTTTCAGTTTTTTCATATTTATGTATCCTTTCGATTCATAATTTTATGGAAAAATTCTATAGGATCCGGCGCGGCCGCTGTTTTTCAGCGGCACTGCGCCAGTTTGCCAATCACTTCAGCTCGGCGATGGCAACGCCGGTATCTCCTTCTCCGACGGCGCCGCAGCGCACGGAGGCAACCCTTCCGTCCCGCCGCAGAAAGTCCGTCACCGCACGCCGAAGCGCGCCCGTCCCCTTGCCGTGGATGATGCGTACCTGCGTCACGCCGGCGCGGACCGCGTCGTCAAGAAAGCGGTCCAGCAAAAAGCATGCGTCATCTGCGTAATTGCCGCGAAGGTCAAGCTCCGGCCGAAACGCCGCCGCTACACGGTCGCCTGTGCTTTTTACAGGTGACTTTTTCCCGTTCTTTTCGGTAAATGTCACCTTTACCCCGTCGATGAGCATCAGATTTTTCACATTGGTTTTGGTTTTGATGATTCCTGCCTGAACGGTGACGTTTCCATTTTTATCCGGATCGGAAAGAAGAACGCCTTTTTTGCCGATGCTCACAAGGATGACCTCATCCCCCTTTTTCAGAGGACGCGGCAGGACATAGTTTTCCGCGACCTTGGGATCTACGGGGTCCAGATTGTCGCTGTTCTCTTTTAAGTGGAGCCTAATATCGCGTCTCGCCTGCTCAAGGGATTTCGCCAGATTTTCACTTTCCCGCTCGCGTTTGACCTTCTCCAGCTGCTCGAAGATAAATTCGCTCGACGCCTTGGCGCTCTCGACCATGCGGACCGCGGACGCGCGCGCCTTTTCCAGTTCCTTTTCCGCCTCGCGCTCGCGTTTTTCGACAAAATCGTCCATCTCCGCCTTTTGCGCGCGCGCGGCGGAAAGCAGCGCCTGCGCTTCGGCCTTGGCTTTTTCCATGGCGACCCGTTCCGCCTCCAGCCGTTCGATGACGGACTCAAACCGCTGGTTCTCGCCGGAAACATATCCCTCTGCCCGGGAAAGGATCTCATCTGGCATCCCCAGCTTACGGGAGATCGCAAACGCATTGGATTTGCCGGGCGTTCCGATGATCAGGCGATACGTCGGCCGCAGGGTCTCTACATCGAATTCACATGACGCGTTGCACACACCGTCCGTGTCCAGCGCGTAGGATTTGAGCTCCGCATAATGCGTCGTCGCGGCGCAGAGCGCGCCCCGCTCCCGCACCGCCTCTAAGATGGAGACGGCAAGCGCCGCGCCCTCGACAGGATCCGTGCCGGCGCCGACTTCATCGAACAGGACAAGGGACCGCTCGTCCACCCGTTTCAGGATATCCACAATGTTCACCATATGGGAGGAAAATGTGGAAAGCGACTGCTCGATGCTCTGCTCGTCGCCGATATCCGCAAGGATATCCTCAAAAACGCCGAGGACAGAGCCGTCCGATACCGGGATATGCAGTCCCGCCTGCGCCATGAGCGCGAACAGTCCGAGCGTCTTGAGCGTCACCGTCTTGCCGCCCGTGTTCGGCCCTGTGATGACCAGCGTATCAAACTCCCCGCCGAGCCTTACATCAATCGGTACAACGGTGTCCGCCGAAATGAGCGGATGACGGGCATGGACAAGGCAGATCTCCTTCCTTTCCGTCATTTCCGGCGCCATGCCGTTCATTCGGAAGGAAAGCTGGCTTTTGCCGAAAATAAAGGCAAGCAGCGTCAAGCTGCGGTAGTTTTCCAGAAGCTTCGTCCCATATGCCGCGATATCTGCGGAAAGCTCGGCGAGGATCCGCTCGATCTCGTCCGCCTCCAGCTTCTCCAGAAGCCGCAGCTCATTGTTGGACTCCACGACGGACAGCGGCTCGATGAACAGCGTCGCGCCCGACGCGGAGGTGTCGTGGACCAGTCCCTTGATCTCGCCGCGGTATTCCTGCTTGACCGGGATGACGTACCGTCCGTCCCGCATGGTGACAATCGGCTCCTGCAAAAATTTCGCATAGGTGTTTCCCGTGATGTATTTTTGCAGGCTGTCCCGGATCTTCGCGTTCTCCGCGCGCATTTTGCGGCGGATATCATATAAAGTATCGCTCGCACCGTCGGCAAGGACCTCCTCGCTCACAAAGCAGCGCTCGATCTTTTCCTCCAGAAACTTATTTGCAGATAAGCGCGTGAAATATTCGTCCAGCACCGTCTGCTCCGTGTGGTCGGCATTCCGGTATGCCTGCACCGCGCGCGCCGCCGAAAGCGCACGTCCGACGTTTAAAATCTCCTTCGGTGTAAGAACAGCGCCCTTGTCGGCTCTGTCTACCGCGTCCGTGATGTCGGCGATGCCGTAGAACGGAGGCATCCCCTTCACGGTCTGCATCGCCTTGGCCGCGTCCGTTTCGGCGAGCATGCGGCGCACGGTGTTCAGCGTGCGCGACGGATACAGCGCCGCGGCAAGCTTTTTCGCGCCCTCCGTCGGACAAACGGCCGAGAGCATTGCCTTTACCTTATCGAATTCGAGCGTTCCCGCCGCCCGTTCAAAGCTTTTTTTCGGTTCCATAGATTCAGTCGTCGTCAAGCGACACCACCTTTAGTTCAGGGACAGGCGGCTTCTCCCTCGGACTTCGTTTCAGCGGATCATACCGGAAGCGGCGGCAGACAAAATCCTCTTTGACGATCCCCTTTTTGACACAGATGACATCGCTGTCCACGCCGGGGACAGGTGTTCCATATTCACAGAACGCACAGAATCTTTCTATTTCCGCCTTCTCCTCCAGCGCCTGTTTTCTGAACATAAGACTGCCCTCCTCCCCACATTTTTACGCTTTTATTATACAGCATTCCTTTCTATTTTTCCACCCTTTTTTTGAAAAAACCCTGATTTTTTATTCGGCGGACGGCAAAAACAAAAAGACATCCCGCAAAGAGCGGCAAAACGACAGCGAGCCCCTCAGGGAAATCCCAGGGCGGCGCCCCAAGCAGGACGGCGAAAAACGCGCAAAGCAGGGCGCAAAGCAGCTTTCCCGTAAGATAGCCCTTCACCGGAATGTCCGCGGCGCCGGCACGGTCCGCCGCCTGCATCCAGACCGAAAGTCCCCCGAAGCCGAGCATCGCACCGGACAGGGCGTACATCACAGGAAGAGGAATCCCGTCCGCGGCGCCAACCGCCGCCATCCCGCCGGATATCTCCAAAAATCCACGCAGGGACACAGCAAAAAGCGTCACCGGCGTCCAGTTCAGCGCGGAGAACAGCGCAAGAACGGAATCCGAGAGCACGGAAAAAAAGACGACAAAGCCGCAGATACAGAGCAGCGCCGAAGCGCCCTCTGCAACGGAGGACGAAACGATACGTGCGGCGCTGCTTTTGGGTTGCCGCGCGCCGACGGACGCCGCAGGCCCCGTAAGGCCCACGTATTTTTTTCTTTCCCCTGCCGTAAGCAAAAGCGCCGTGACGGATGCCGCCGTCTGGGATGCAAAAAGAAGGACGCCGACGCCTGCGGATCCCAGAAAGGCGCCGCCGACCGTCCCGATCACGAATGCGGGACCGGCATTGTTGCAGTACGGCATCAGGCGCTGCGCCTCTTCTTTTGTCATGGCCCCGCGCTGGACAAGCTCGGAAAGCGCCACCGCTCCCATCGGAAATCCGGAGACGAACCCGATCAAAAAAGCGGTAAGCCCTGCGCAGGACAGTCCAAAATGCGGACAAAGATGCCTGATCGGGGTCCCCGCCAGCATTTCGCAGAAGCCGGTCTTGATCAAAATCTTTGCCCCGATGACAAATACGGCGAGCGAGGGGATCACCGATTCTGCACACAGGGAAAGTGCCCGCAGAGCGGACGCGGCAGCCGCTTCCGGCAGGATCAAAGAAAAAGCCATCATCCAAGCCGCAAGCAAAACCAAGATCCAAACGGAAAAACTCTGTCTTTGTTGTTTTATTGCCAACACCTCCCGCATAAAAATAGAAGAAAGAAAAGAAATGTCCGCTTCCGCTGCGCGGCATACAAAGGCAGTACAGCCGCTTCTTCTCACGGCAGATACCGCGTTCATTTCTTGAATATATGCAGGAAAATCTTCCGATATGGATGGAAAGCAGAAGATTTATTCAAGTGGAGGCCGCTTATGAAAATCAAAAAGATAAAACAAGTCCAGCCGCCGAAGGCGCCGGTCATCCCGCGTGAAACGATCGAGATCGCCGAACGATGCGAAATGCTGGTCACGGGCGTTCTCGGCATCGACGAATACAGTCAGCAGAGCATTCGCGTGAAAACCAAGCAGGGACTGATCCAGGTGACAGGCAGGGGCCTTATCATGTGCTGGGCGGGAGAAAAAAAGCTGATGTTCCGAGGCGCGATCGACACCGTCCGCTTTGAAGCATGACCGGGGGCGCATCCCGGAATACGATATGCCGCATGCAGCATTTACGGAGGTAAATATGGAAACCATGCTCAACTTCATCAGAAGCTACTATCGAATCACCGTGTCGGAAACGGACGGACAGCGCGCGCTGGATTTTCTCGTCTCGCACGATATCCCGTTTCACGGGCTGGAAAGTGCAGAAGGAAAGCTCTCGTTTTGCCTGCTGCTCTCCGATTTTAAGGCGTATCGGAGACTGCGCGCCGAGAAACGCTTTCTCGACGAGACGCGAGAGCTTTGCGGGCTTCGCGCGCTTATCCGGCGCTATCGGGGAAGAATCGGCCTTGCCGCAGGAGCCGTCATGGCGCTTGCGCTTATCCTCATCTCCTCCTTTTTCGTCTGGGACATCACCGTCACCGGCACGGATAAGCTCTCGAGCGATGAAATCCTCGACGCACTGGAGAAAAACGGCGTAAAGCTCGGCGCATACATCCCTTCGCTCGATACGGAAAAGATCGAGCAGGCCATGATCCTTGACGTCGACGGACTCTCCTGGATCAGTCTGAACCTGCGCGGTACCGTCGCCGCCGTAGAGGTACGGGAAAGAAGCGACGATGCAGAAAAAATCGATACGCAGGCGCCCTCCAATCTTGTGGCAACGTTTGACGGGCAAATCGAATCACTTGAAGTCATGGGAGGCGTTGCCGCTGTGAGCCGCGGACAAATCGTCAAAAAGGGAGATCTGCTTGTCAGCGGCGTCATCGACTCCAACGCGCTTGGCTACCGACTTGTACGCGCACGCGGCGAGGTCACGGCAAGAGTCACGCTTACCTATAACGTGGAGATCCCGTATCAGACGACAGAAAAAGTGTATACCGGCAATTTTTATAAACAGAAATCCATAAAAATTTTTTCAAAAACGTTAAATCTTTTCGGAAAGGATAGCATTTCCCCTGAGAATTGTGATACAATAGAAACAGAAAGAAGAGTTTACCTCTTTGGCAAAATCAAGCTTCCGATCTTCCTTCAGGAAACCACATATGCGGAATATGAGATGAAGGAAAAAACGCTCACGGAATCCGAGGCGCTGGAGCTGGCATACGAGCAGCTCCATAAAATCAGCGAGGAGGACCTTGAGGATGCGGAGATCCTCGCAAGACACACCCATATTTCCGAGGGCGAGGATGGACTTGTGCTTCATGAGGAAGTGGAATGTATCCTCAATATCGCACAAGAAGTAAAGATCGATACGGACTGATCCCTATTTTAGGAGCGGCCCAACCGACAGGCAACAAATCAAAGGCAAGGAGAGTCAAAGCATGACATATCGAATCCTTTTGCATGACCCCAAGGGGACGCATCCCGTCTTCGATATCGGAGAAACGTTTCCGCGGGAAGGCGTATGGGAGCGCCGCTGCCAGAGCATCCGCGTCACAGCGGCGTTTTCCGCAAAGGGGGACACCGTGCTCGTGACGCTTACCGCCGCGTCAGAGGAAACGGCATCCTGCTATTTTTCCCTCTGCGGAAAAGGGGCGGGCACGCTGTATTCCTTCAACGGCCCGTGTACGCACGAGCAGCTCCTGCGTCAAAGCCCGCACGATTACCGCAATTATCATTTCAAGATGGACGGCAGCGCCGTGCCGATGGCGGCAGCGGCTGAAAACGGCAAAGCCGTACTTTTCATTTCCGATCATCCCGGCCACTGCGACAATTACATGACACAGCATTTTCTTCCGGAAACCGGCGAATTTTTTCTTTCCTCCGGCGACCCCGGAGGTTCTCCAAACTTCGAGGGCGACGCATTTTCTCCGTATTATCATGAAATCGGCGGCGGGAAAACACATACCTTCCGATTTATCATGAAAAGCTGCGAGGCGGCCTCGCTGAAGGCCGTCCGGCGCGAGGCCTTCCTTGCGATCGACGATATCTGGGGCGACGGCTGCGGCAGGGCCTACCATGCCGTATCCTTCGCCAGCAACTACATGCATTACCGCCGCAACGAATCCGGAACAAGCGATTACTGGATCGTCGCGGGGATCCAGTACGCCAACTGTCAGTACGTAAGAGATTCCTTTTATCAAACGTGGATCCTGCCCCTCGACATGGAAACGCAGTGTTATCATGCCTTCCGTGAGGAATGGCTTGCACGGGCGGAAAACCCTCTGATCTATCTGATTTGGTCATACCGCATTGTGAAAAGGGGAGGCGCCTGCAACCGGGAGCTTGCAAAGAAGGCATATGACATCATGATGGCTTGTCTTGCCAAGCATGACGACGGAGGCTACTACCCCAACTGCGACGAGCACGGGGCTTTCCGCAACTGGTTCGACATCTGCTGCTTTGAATTCGACGATCTGGACTCCTATTCCCAGGGACTTTGCGCCTGCGCGCTGCGCGCGGCAAAGGAGCTGGGCTTTGAGATCCATGACGCCTATGAAAGGGCAGTCGCCCGCTATTTTTCGCTTTACAACGGCGAATATATCCCTATGAGCGAAAAAAAGCCGTATCTCGCGCTGGATTTTGCGGTCGGCGACCTTTTTCACTATCTTCTGTTCGGGAGCACCCTCCTGCCGGATGAAATGGTAGGCAAAACCTATCGCCGCATCATGGAAAGCAAGGCGAAAACGCCCTACGGGACCAAGATCGTGTCCGCTCCGGACGGTGAATATCTGCCGATAGAAGCCTACGGCGCGTACGGCTATATCCATCCGGGAATGGCAAAAATGGACCTTGGCCGGTACGCCAACGGCGGCTCCTACCATATTTATGAGATGATGTTCCATATCGACGCCCATCTGCACGGCGCGCCGGATGCGGTGGAAAATATGATCTGGCGGCTTTTCATCGATCTCGACTACGACGGCGCGACGCACGAATATATGCACACCCTCCAAGGAAACGGCGTAAAAGCCAACCAGGGCTGGAATGCCGCCGTTTATGAGATCTGGGATGAGCTTTGCAGGTCCGGCGCTGGGGATCCCCGCTTCTTCGAGGCAGCGGAAAGCAAGCTGCACGAGGTCTAAGCAATACGTAAAAAAACAAGGAGTATCTATGTACGAAAAAATCCTTCTCACCGACACCGCTTTGCAGACGGCGGCGCTGTTCGGCAACTTCGACCGCAACATCGCCGCCGTCGAAAAGGCCTTCGGCGTTTCCGTCGTCAACCGCGACACGGAAAAGACCGCCGGAGACGCCGTGGTCATCCGCGGCGAGGACAGCGGTGCCGTGACAGCCGCTTATACGGCGCTCGACTATCTCAAAAGCATGCTGGAAATGGGCAGCGAGCTTTCCGATCAAAGCGTCGAATACGTGATTTCCATGGTAAAGGGCGGCGAGCCGCTCGAACGGTTCGGCGACGACTGCATCTGCGTCACGACCCGCGGAAAGCCGATCAAGGCCAAGACGCTCGGACAGAAAAAATACATCGAGGCAATGCAGAAAAATACGGTGGTGCTCGGCGTCGGCCCTGCAGGAACGGGAAAAACGTTTCTTGCCGTCGCCGCAGCCTCCAAGGCGCTGCGGGACAAACAGGTCTCCCGCATCATCTTAACCCGTCCTGCCGTCGAGGCCGGAGAGAAGCTCGGGTTCCTGCCGGGAGATTTGCAGAACAAGATCGATCCGTACCTGCGCCCGCTCCACGACGCGCTCTTTGAAATGCTCGGCGCGGAAACCTATCAAAAGCACATCGAGCGCGGCACCATCGAGATCGCGCCTCTTGCCTATATGCGCGGACGCACGCTCGACGACAGCTTCATTATTCTGGATGAGGCACAAAATACAACGCCGGAGCAGATGAAAATGTTCCTCACAAGGCTCGGGACCGGCTCCAAAGCCGTCGTGACGGGCGATATCACGCAGACCGACCTGCCGCGCGGCGCGCGCTCCGGTCTTGTCGAGGCGATGAAGATCCTGCGCGGCATCGAGGATATCGCCATCCACGAATTTACCGACCGCGACGTCGTGCGCCACAAGCTGGTCCAGCGGATTATCCTCGCGTATGAAAAATACGAACGGGAAAGGCGGACCAAAAGTGAAAAATACCGCATCGCCAAGAAGGATAAGGACAAATGAAGCATACCATCTATTTTCAGAACCGCCAGAAGGATGTCCCCATTTCCACCGCCGTGCGCGCTCTCATCCGGAAGGCCGCGGCAGAAACGCTCCGTGAGGAAGCATTTTCCCGTCCCGCCGAGATCTCCGTAAGCTTTGTCAGCATGGAGGAGATTCACGCGCTCAATCTCGAATTCCGCGGCAAGGATAAGCCTACCGACGTGCTTTCCTTCCCGATGGCAGAGGGCGACGAGGCCGGCGATATCGACCCGGGAAACGGCGCCGTCCTGCTCGGCGACATCGTCATCTGCGCGCAGAAGGCCGTCTCTCAGGCGGCGGAATACGGACACTCGCCCGAGCGGGAATTCGCGTTCCTCGCCGTCCACTCCATCCTCCATCTGCTCGGCTATGACCACGAGACCTCGGAAGCGGACGAAGCGTATATGAAGGAAAAGCAGGAGCAGATCCTCACGAAAATCGGCGTTCCGCGTACATAGCAGCGACGGAACGGCTCCGGGAGCCCGCCTCTGCTATGTTCGGCGGCGCTCCCCTGCCGGAAGAATTTCAAAAGAGCACCAAGATGCCGCGCCGGCTATGGCCGCGTGTCCCGACGGGCAGGCAAAATCTGCGAAGAGGGCCGCGCAGGGCGGACTGAGGCGTTTTGGGATATCCAGGATGGTTCCGGCCGTTTCCCTGCTGCCGGCTCTGTCTTTAACGGATAAATGAATTTCGCCGAAGCGGGAGAGGGAAAGCAGCCGGCCGGATCGATTTTATTAAAATAAAGAAGCGACGGCGCTCCCGCCATCCCTCGCTTGGATCATAAAGGCCGCCGCACAGCCGGCGGGAAAGGACTGTAAAAATGAAAAAGAACTTATTCGCGGCGCTGCTCGGCCGTCCGAACGTCGGCAAATCGACGCTGCTCAACCAGATGCTGGGCGAGCATGTCTCGATCGTTTCCCCCAAGCCGCAGACGACGAGAACGAAAATCACAGGTATCCTGACAAGGGGCGAGACGCAGTATGTCTTTCTCGACACACCCGGCATCCACCGCCCGAAGGATAAGCTCGGCTCCTACATGATGAAGGTCGCGGACGGCGCCGCGTCAGACGTAGACGTCGTGCTCCTGCTTGTAGAAGCGGGCGACCGGGTAGGACCTGTCGAAACGGAGCTTCTCCGCCGGTTCGAGGGGGCAAAGCTGCCGACGATTCTCATCATCAACAAAATCGACCTTTGCGACGCGCAGAAGATCGGAGACACCATCGCGCGCTTCTCCGATCGGCATCGCTTTGACGCTGTGATCCCGATCTCCGCCAAAACGGGAAAGAACGTCGGGATCATTTTCGAGGAGCTCGAAAAATTTGCCGAGCAGGGGCCCTGGTTCTTTCCGGACGATATGATGACAGACCAGCCGGAGCGCGTCATCGTCTCCGAGATCATCCGCGAAAAGCTTTTGCTTTTGCTGGGAGACGAGGTCCCGCACGGGGTCGCCGTCGTCATCGAAAGCTTTTCCGAAAAGAAAAATCTTCTGTCCGTCCGTGCGGAAATCTTCTGCGAAAAGACCTCGCACAAGCCGATCATCATCGGCAAAAACGGAGAGATGCTCAAAAGGATCGGCACCCGCGCCCGCGAGGATATGGAGCGATTCTTCGGCGTCAAGGTTTTCCTCGACCTTTGGGTAAAGGTCAAGGAAAACTGGCGCGACAGCACCGCCGTCATCGCAAATTTCGGATTCAAGGACGAATAAGAGCCGCTCCCGGCAAAAGGGGAAAGCCCTGATAAGGGAACACCGCTTCGGGACCAAGGCCCGCGGCCGTCTTTCTTTTGCCGCGCTTTTGCTCAACGCTGCGCTCTCTTTTCTTTGTTACCGCGGCCTTGAGGCCGTCTTTCTCTCTGCTTCCTGCATCACGGTCTGCCGCCGGGAGACGTCCGCTTTTTCCGCGCAGCCGCCGCGCTCTTTTCTCCCGCCCTTTCTCAGCCTCAGACTCAGGGTGCCCCTCACATTTCGCTTTTCAAGCGGCGGGCGCTGGGGCCGTCACGATGCCGTTTGCCGCTTTTCTCTGCCGAAAAAGCCGCCGGAAAACGCATGCTGGCTCGCCGTCCGTGCTGTTTTTCTCGCCGCGTCCTGCATCGCGGTCCGTTTTTCTCCTGCGGGCACGGCGCAAAGCTGAGTGAGCATTTCTCCGCGGCGGCAGAGCCTTTCTCGAAGCGGTGCGTGCTGCTGTCCCATCCAGCGCGCCAAGAAATAACGCACATGAGCGTGCGCCTGTTTCTTGCCTCCGGAATACAGGATATGCCGTTTTTTCCCGTGCGCCGCTCTCTTTATCGCGGCGGCTGGCGCGGCAAGCCGGTTTAAGGAGGCCGCTTGAAAGAATCCCCTTATCCCTACATCCTATAAGTCCTTTTGCCGCAAGGCTCAACGGGATCGGCGCACGCATCGCGTCAGTCCTTTACGACAAAAAAACGGGACTTAAATTCTGAAAGGAGGCTTTGCCGTGCTGGAGACCGTAAAGGGCTTGATCCTTCGGGAAACGCCCATCGGGGATTATGACAAGATCATGACGGTCCTCACCGCCGAACACGGGAAGATCTCCGTTTTCGCAAGAGGCGCCAAGCGCCTGAAAAGTCCCCTTTTTACGCCGACACAGCTTTTTTCCTATTCGGAAATGACGCTCTATCGATCCGCCAGCACTTACTATATCCGGCAGGGAGCGCTCGTCGAAAGCTTTTACCATATCCGTGACACGCTGGAGGGCGCAGCGCTCGCCGGTTATCTCGCCGACGTCGCCGCCGATGTCTCCCAGGAGGAGCAAAAAGAGGAAGCCCTTCTCCGGCTTATCCTCAACTGCTTTTACGCCATCGCCGGCAAAATCAAACCGCCCGAGCAAATCAAGGCCGTTTTTGAGCTTCGCGCGGCGGCGGAAGCCGGCTTCCGGCCGGACCTCGTCGCTTGCGCCGGCTGCGGGAAAGCTGCACTCGAAACCTATTATTTTGACGTTTCAGACGGTATTTTCCGCTGCGAGGACTGCTTCCGCGCAGCACAGACCGAGAGGGAGGCCGCCGCCTCCCGCCAAAGCGAGGCGGACTCCATCTACCACACAGGACAGCTCATCGCCCTGCTTTCCCCCTCCGTATTCGCCGCCATGCGTTATACCATCTATACAAGACTTGAGCGTATTTTTGCCTTTGAGCTGGAGGACGATGCCCTGCGGGACTTCGCCTCCGTATGCGAAAAATATTTGCTCTGCCATCTGGAGCGGAATTTTTCCACACTTGATTTTTATCGCAGCGTTTGTTCTCCGATTTAAAATTCAATCATTTCAAAGGAATTTTTATGAAATCCACAAAAAATTATGTTGTTGCAGCGGGAATTGCCGCTTTTTCCCTGATTTTACTTGACAAAGCCTCAAAAAAAGCACCGAAAACCGTTCGCTACCCAATCTCCTCCGACAAGCTTTCCGCGCCCATGCGCTTTGCCGTCATCGCCGACCTTCATAGCTGCCGGTACGGACCTTGCCAGAAAACGCTGATTGCCGCCGTCAAAAAGGAGAATCCGGACGCCGTCCTCTTCGCAGGGGACATCGTGGACGACCAGATCCCGCCCGACGATGCGTACCTGCTTTTCCGAAGGCTGGCAAAAGCCTTTCCCTGCTATTACGTTTCCGGGAACCACGAATTCCGGACAGGACATATCGATGCTATCAAAAGAAAGCTCCGCCTTTTCGGTGTCACGGTGCTGGAGGGCGATACGGTCGCGCTTTCCGACGGAGAGATCGCGCTTTCCGGCGTCGATGATCCCGCCTGCTTTTCCAAGGGAAGCGACCGTTTCGGCTGGCGGCGCGAGCTCGAACGCTGCCGCCGCGCGGCAATGCCCGGCGCATACCGCATCTTACTTTCTCACCGGCCGGAAAGAGTGCAGGCATATGCGAAAAGCGGCGCGGATCTTGTCGTCTGCGGGCATGCGCATGGAGGGCAGGTCCGGATTCCGTTTCTCCTGAACGGCCTGTACGCGCCAAAGCAGGGACTGTTCCCGAAATATGCAGGCGGATATTACCGGCTGACGGAGAAAACCGCGATGGTTGTCAGCCGCGGACTCAGCCGCATCCGGCTGCCGCGGATCTTCAATCCGCCGGAGCTCGTCGTCATCGATCTTCTGCCCGCCGGCGGCAAAGATATTCCCCAAGATCCCATACGGGCGGGCAGGGATTGACGCAGTCCGTCTTTTTCATATATAAAAGATCGGAAACAAAAGCCCGCCTGCACGCGGCATCCTGCAAAAGGGCCGCTGTCACAGAGTGACAGCGGCCCTTTTTTATCCGCCCATCAGGGCGGGGATATAGTGAGAGGCAAGCGCAAAATAAACGATGAGGGCAAGCGCGTCCACGATCGTCGTGATGAACGGATTGGCAACCACGGCAGGATCCAAATGGACTGCCTTTGCGAGCAGGGGCAACAGACACCCGATAAGCTTTGCCAGTACGACGACAAAAAGCAGGGTCGCCGCAACGACGATCGAAACGATCACGCCATCCGACTCCGTATAAAGTCCATCGATGAACATTACCTTGAGAAAGACGACAGGGGCAAGCGACACACCGCACAGAAGGGAAACGCGCAGCTCCTTCCAAATGACGCGGAGCACGTCCCGAAGTCCGATCTCGCCAAGGGAGAGACCGCGGATAACGGTGACGGACGCCTGCCCACCGGCATTCCCGCCCGTATCCATGATCATGGGAATAAACGCCGTAAGAGCGGCGCATGCGGCAAGCGCTGTCTCATAGGAAGAAATGATTTTGGAGGTAAAGGTCGCCGATACCATCAAAAGCAAAAGCCACGGGATGCGGGACAGCCAAATACGCAGGACGCCGGTTTTTAAATACGGTTTTTCCGAGGGCAGGATAGCGGCCATCTGCTCGATATCCTCGGTCGCCTCGGATTCGATGACATCCATCGCGTCGTCTATCGTAACGATGCCGACAAGCCGGTCTTCCGTGTCGAGCACCGGCAGGGCGAGGAACCCATATTTTTTGATCTGGGAAGCGGCAAATTCCTTGTCATCCGTCGTCTTCACCGCAATAAAATCCGCCGTCATGATATCACCTACCCTTGCCGCGCGGTCGGAAAGCAGGAGGTTCTTGACGGAAACGATGCCGACAAGCGTCCGGCTTTCCGTGACATAACAGGTATAGATGGTCTCCTTGTCCACACCCTCCATGCGGATCTTTTCAAAGGCCTCCTCCACCGACATATCGCGGCGCAGGCTGACATATTCCGGCGTCATGATGCTTCCGGCGCTGTCCTGCGGATAAAGCAGGATCTCATTGATGAGCCGGCGCGTTTCCGCATCCGTATTTTTAAGGATCCGGGATACGACGTTGGCCGGCATCTCCTCGACAAGATCGGCGGCATCGTCGAGAGACAGCTCGTCGACAATCTCTCCAAGCTCCCGGTCGTTGAAGCTGGCAAGCAGCGCCGCCTGCGTCTCGCTGTCCATCTCTACAAAAACCTGCGCCGCCTGCTCCTTGGAAAGCAGCCGGAAGCCAATGGCCACCTCTTTTTCCGGAAAGCCGTCGAGCGCTCCCGCAATATCGATCGGATTCTCATGCCGGAACAGCTCCTGCAAGGCTTTCAGATCCTTTTTTTCCAGAAGCTCTCCGATTTTTTCATGAAGCTCATATGCTGTAAACATACTCATCGCCTCCTTTGCTGAAATTATATGGTCATGCACCTTATCCTTGGTGCCCATTTCCTTTCCGGAAGAGAAACAGCCATATGTCTGCAAACAGGACTGGGTACAGACTTTTTATTTTTATCGGTTCTCAAGACGTGTCCGTGTTCAACGATACCCCTTCGAGAAAACCGGCACGAATCAGCTCCCGCAGGAACACAAAGCCGTACACACGTCTTCCGCTCCCGCAGCATACCTTTCCGCCCCCGCCGGAAACATCTTTTTCGGAGAGGCCGCCGGCCCTGCCTCTCTTCGCGGCGGCAGCTTTCCCCTGCGGCGTACCGGCGCCGCAGGGGAAAAAAGCATCTCAGCGCAGGACGGCACCGGAAACCGTCCTGCCCCTCATATTCTTCCGCAGAACAGGAAAGCAACCTGTGCGCGGCCATATCCGCAAGCCTTCCCGTCTCACGGGAAAATATCCGTTCCCTTTTTCAGAAGGAACTCAAAAGCGAATGACTGCCGCCGCCCCCTTCTCCATGGAAAGCTCGATCTCATCCGGCCCCAACCGCCGGACCGTCCCCGCCGTTTCGATTCCGGCGGCAGCGATGCCCGCGCACCGGATGCGCGCGCGGCCGCCGGCGCGGGAGAAAACCCGAAGCTCGACCGGCTTTTTATTCCGCCAGTCGCAGCCGCACACAAAATTGCCGCGGGCGACAAGTCCGTCGAAGGAGCCGTCCGCCCACACGTCCGGCAGCGCCGCAAGAAAATCCAAAAAGCCCGCCTGACTTTGCAGGAGCATCTCCGAAATGCCCGCCACCGCGCCGAAATTCCCGTCGATTTGGAACGGCGGATGCGTATCCCACAGATTCGGCAGCGTATTTCGCTCCAGCATGGAACGGTACAGCGCATAAGCGTGGTTCCCGTCGCCGGTCCGCGCCCACGCGCAGAGCCGGTGCGCCGCCGCCCAGCCGGTCGAGCGGTCGGAACGCTTCGTCAGAGAAATTTTCGCACCCTCAAGCCATTCCGGCGTATTTTTGTTGATAAGCGTACCGGGATACAGTCCGACAAGATGAGAAATATGGCGGTGCTCGTATTCGCCGATCTCACCGTAATGGCCCTCCTCGCGGAACTCCTTGACCTGTCCGTCAAGCCCGATCTGGACCGGGTCCAGAAGCGGCAGCTGCTCCCGCAAAACGTCGAGCAGAGGATCGTCCGTGATGCCCAAAATCTCCGCCGCCTCCAGCGTGCGCTTGTGATTTTCATAGATCATCTGCTGGTCAAACGCGCAGCCGACGGTCTCATAGTAGCGTCCGTCCGGGCCCTGCTGCTCCGGCGACGCAGAAAGACGGACCAGAAGCTTTCCGTCCATCGGCACGACCACCTTGGAAAGAAACCGCGACATATCGCGCAGGATGGGATATCCTACCGTCCTCAAATATTCCGTATCGCCCGTAAATTCGTAGTAGTCCCAGAAAAGCAGAGAGGTGAAGCCGCCCGTGCCGGGGCCGGAATGTCCGCCTACGGTCGTGATAAAGTAAAGCGTCGCGCCGGTGCCGATGGTCCAGCCGTTGCCCCGCGGACAGTCGGACGCATTTTCCGGATAATTTTCATGGACATATGCGTCCGCTATCGCGTAGGCGGACGGAAGATAGGCCTTCGCATATTCGAGATACGGCAGAAAGCACTCCGAAAGATTGGCGATGCCGGACGGCCAATAGTTCATCTGGACGTTGATGTTATGATGATAGTCGCAGCCCCACGGCGAGCTGTCATATGCCGTCCACGTTCCCTGAAGCGTCGCGGGATATGCGCCGGGACGAGAGCTTGCAATGAGCAGGTAGCGCCCGAACTGATAATACAGCATCTCAAGATACCCCGAACGTCCGCCGCCTTTGTACGTTTCAAGCAGCATGTCCGTCGTGAGCGCAAGGTCCGCCTCGTCCCAGTCAATAGAAAGCTTTACCCTGTCATAAAGCGAGCGATAATCTGCCTCATGGTCGGCACGGATCTTCTCATAGCCCTTTGCCGCTGCGGCGTCGAGCCATCCGCTCACCGCCTCATGTGGCGCGGGATACGGCGCGAGCTTCTTTTTGGGGTCATCCTCCTCCAATACGCGCGGCTCCATGCGGTAATTCGTCCCGCAGGTAAAGTACAGGACCGCTTCGTCTGCCTCCGATACGATGGCTCTGCCGTCCGCATAGGTGACTGAGCCGCCTTTCGCTTCGATCCGGACCTGTCCTTCATATTGGATCTGATAATAAAGCGAGACGCCCCGCAGGATGAGCCGGTCCGCCTGCGTGAGGATTTCTCCGGTCCTGCCGCAGCCGTCTCCTTCTTTGATACAGTAGTCGCGAACAAACGGGATCTCGGGCCGCACGCAGAAGGATACGCCGTGGGATACGGGCGCACCGTCCCGCTCCGCAGTAAAACGGACGGCCAGCACGCGGTCAGGATAGCTTACGATATATTCCCTGTGAAAAACCATCCCATTCCAGGTATATTTTACATATGCCGACGCCGTATCCAGCGAGAGACCGCGGAGATAATCCGAGACCTCCTCATGTCCGGTCTCGATATACAGGTCGCCGAATGTGCGGACCCCACCGTTCCCGTCCCGCCAGTGAGAGCCGCGCAAAAACGGATTGGACAGGCTGTTTTCCGTTATCTGGATGCGTTCTATCCCCGTTCTGCCGAACACCGACGCACCCATATAGGAATTCCCGAGCGGCAGAGACCATTTCTCCCATCCTGCAAGCGGGCTGTCGTTCTGACGGGCAAAGTCCCCGTCGTTCACAGTCGGCGCAGGCATCGTATAGAAAAGGCGCATTTTCGGTTGACAAGTCATATGGTTCCTCCTATTTCATGCGCAGACAGAAAAACATCGGTGCATGGCGCACCGATGTTCGTTCCGTCATGCCCCAATTTCCTCAAACATCTTTTCTCCCCTGCTGCGCAGCAGTACGGTAAGTCCTACGGAAACCGCAAGCGAAAGCACGAGCATAACACCGCCGGTGATCGCCGTGCTGATGCCTCCTATGGAAAGGAACAACACCACGATCCCAGGGATGAGGGACGCCGCCATGCCGCCGAAGGTGACGACCATCACGGGCATGCTGTTTTTCGCGACCATCACTTCGCTTGTCCAATCGAAATTATACCGCTTCAAATTCATGAGAAGTCCGAGCACGCCCGCATTGTAGGAATAGATCAGCGGAAGCGCAATCAAAAGGACGGCGTCCACCGGCGCAGACTTCGACAGGACCGCCATCACGACGCTGCAAATAAGAACGACGGGGAAGCAGATCAGCTCATGCACGCGCAGCTTTGCCGAAAGCACCGTGCGTGCGGATACCGGCAGGCTGCGCAGGAGCCCGAAGGTCTTCCCTTCCAGGGAGATCGAGGTGCTGGTAAGCGACGCCATCGAAGCGCCCATCGCGAACAGATACGGGAACATCACGCTGAGCAGCTTTGCCGCCTGGGCGCCCTCCTCGCCCGAATCGGCAATCCCGCCGGAAAGGAAAACGACCATAAATACGACGATCATGATAAGGCCCGCCACCTGATTGAGCATCAGTCCCGGCGAGGAGAAGAAGCGTTTGATATCCTTCTTGACAAGCGCGCTCACAGCACCTCCAGACGCCGCGGACATCTTATATTTCGACCGGACCGCACGCACGCTGAACGCCCCGTGGATCTTCCCGTAAAACTTTCCGAATATAAGAGCGATCACCGCAAAGGATATCGCAGAGACGCCGATAAACAAAAGGAACATGGGAACGTCTCCGAAGATGCCCTCCGTAAACCATGCCGCCGGCGGATAGCAGGCGTTCAGGATTTTGACCATACCGGAGAAAAGCTCGGCAAGCTCATCCTCAGAAGAGCTGCTCATGCTCATGATCCCCAGCATGAACGCGAGGAAAATCCCGATATAGAGAACGGTCCCCACAATCCTCGCATGACGGAAGCGGGAGGCGACAAGGCTGACGAGCGCCGAGATCAGAGCCGCAGCCAAGATCGGGAGCATCGGCACAAACAGGGTCAGCACGTAATAACGCACATAAAACAGGACAGGCGGCGCCGCGAAATATCCGTAAAGGATGCCGCACGGCAGGAGCAGAGCAAAGCTGACGATAAAATCCAGCACATAAAGGGTCGCGATCTTTGCAGCGACAATGGTGCTTCCCCGAACCGGAAGCGCAAAAAGCATATCGTGGTCCTTAGAACAGAAAATGAGGGATTTCGTATAGGAAATCGAGCCAATAAGCGTAAGCAGGGATGCGGCGACCACGATTAAGACCGGAAAAGCCTCCATCATGCCGCTCTCGGCAAAGGCGGCGCCGTAAATAAATTCATAGAATGCCGCAAGAGCCGCCAGCAGAAGCCAGATCAGCGCATATCCCGTAAGCGACATGGCCTTCTGCTTTTTATTCCGGCGGGCATTTTTCCCTGTATTGACGACGGCAAGGAGCTGCGTTTTGAAAATCAGGAGAAAGTTATTCATCAGCGTCCCCGCCCTTCGCATCGACAAGCTCAAGGAAGACGTCCTCAAGGCTGCTGTCGCCGACGATATCCTCCGTCCTGCCGGAAACCAGCAGCTTCCCGTTTTTGATGATCGCGATTTTGTTGCAGAGCTTCTGCGCGACCTCCAGCACGTGCGTCGAAAAGAAGATCGCAGCGCCGGCGCCGCACATCTCAGCGAAAACCTGCTTTAAAAGGTGAGAGGCCTTCGGGTCCAGTCCGACGAACGGCTCGTCGAGCACAAGCAGGCGCGGCGCGTGAAGCAGCGCGGAAATGATGGCGAGCTTCTGCTTCATTCCGTGGGAATAGGAGGAAACGGGCGCGCCGAGATCGCCGGACAGCTCAAACATCGCAGCGTACTTTTCAATGCGCGCGTTGCGCGCATCCGCGGCGACACCGAAGATATCTCCGATGAAATTGAGATATTGGATGCCCGTCATGAACTCATATAGGTCGGGATTGTCCGGCACATATGCGGTGATCTTTTTTGCCGCCACAGGATCCTCTTTCACGGAAATCCCGTCGATGAGGATCTCCCCCTCCGTAAAATCCAGGATACCGCACGCCGCCTTCAGAGAGGTCGTTTTTCCGGCGCCGTTGTGTCCGATAAAGCCGTAAATGTCCCCCGCCTCAATGTTCAGGCAAAGATTGTCCACGGCCCGTTTGCCGCCTTTATAGGTCTTGGAAAAATTTCTGAATTCGAGCAAAATGTTCATCTCCTTTGAGGTTACGCGGCATGCGCAACAGAATCGCCCATAGTGTAGCATATTTTATTCCCTTTGTAAATAGTTTCGTCAAATCTTAAAAAAGGATTCTGCGGGACAGGGCTTTCCCCGCCGCAAATATTGACAAGACCTGACGATTATATTATAATGAGAACGAATTCCGTCTGATTCCCGATGGAAAATCAGTCCGCCCGAGCTTCGGGCCAAAAAGGGATATGACAGAGGAGGTCATATAAAATGAAATACAGCATCGGCGTCGACCTCGGCGGGACCAACATCGCCGTCGGAGTGGTCGACGAAGCCTACGCCATCATAAAAAAAGGATCGGTCCCAACGCTTGCCCAGAGGGGACCGGAATCCATTGTCCGCGATATGGCGCAGCTCTGCAAGAAGCTGCTCGCGGAGTGCGGCATCCCCGAAGAGGCGGTCGCCGGCGCGGGAATCGCCTGTCCCGGAACGGTCAATCCGAAAAGCGGGATCGTCGAATACGCCAACAACATAAAATTTTTGGATTTTCCGCTGGTCCGGCTCTTTTCCGAAGAAATGGGACTTGCGGCGGATAAAATCGCCATCGGCAACGACGCCAATCTCGCGGCTCTCGGAGAGGCGACGGCCGGCGCCGCGAAGGGGACAAGCTCTTCCGTGATGATCACGCTCGGCACAGGCGTCGGCGGCGGCGTTATTCTGGACGGCAAGGTGCTGACCGGCTGTGCCTACGGGGGGGCCGAGCTTGGCCATATGGTCATCGAATACGGCGGGCGTCCCTGCACCTGCGGCAGGCACGGCTGCTTTGAAGCGTACAGCTCGGCGACCGCGCTCATCCAAATGACCAAAGAAGCCTTTGAGGCGCATCCTGAAACGCTCATGCGGGAAATGTGCGGCGGCGACGTGAGCCGCGTCGGCGGGAAAACCGCTTTTGCCGCAATGAAAAAAGGCGACCGGACGGCGTCGCAGGTGGTCGACGCCTATATCGGCTATCTTGCCTGCGGGACCGCCAACCTCATCAATATTTTCCAGCCCGAGGTTCTCACCGTCGGCGGCGGGATCTCCGGCGAGGGCGATTATCTCATCGTCCCGCTCAAAGAGAAGCTTTCCCATGAAATCTATTCCAAAGACGGCGTGCTGAAGACCGAGATTCGGATCGCCGAGCTTGGCAACGACGCCGGCATCATCGGCGCCGCGGCGCTTACGGCGTCCCGATAAACAAACGGTAAAGACTTGACAGAAGGCGGGAAAACGCAATATGCGTTTTCCCGCCTGACATATCTTCGTGTAACCGAAAGGAGGTCATGATGAATTCAAAAGCACGCAAATGTATCGGCTATGGATTGCTTCTCTTTATTTTTGTAATGGGAATGGCAATCGCGGCCTTTTACGATCTTGAGCTCTCTTCGGCGCTTGCAGGACTTTCCGAAATGGACGGGACGCTGTCCCTTGACGTCCCGCCTTACGCCGCAGCGCTTGAAATCATCGGAGAATGGCCGGCCGTTCTCATCTGCGCCGCCGCTCTTTTAATTGCCGCATCCGTTCTTTCCGACAATCACAGAAAAAGAGCCGGATTCTTCTATATCACCGCCGGCGGGATTGCCGCATGTCTTCTGCTGTATGGTTCGGTTCAAACCGCAAATTCCCTTGTGGACTATGTGCCGGATATCCTTTGGGCAGTCCTTGCTGCATGCTGTCTGCTGCTTGCTGCGGCAGGTCTTATTTTCATCCGCAAAATTCCTCAGAAAATCAGAAAGCGGCTGTTCCTGCCTGCGGTCTTTACGCTTGCCGCCGCTTTGCTGATCCTTCTCTCCGTATCGGCGCTCAAGATGCTCTGGGGCAGGCTTCGCCTGCGCGAGCTTGTCGCCCTCGGCTCGCTCGACGGCTTTACCCCCTGGTATGTGCCGAACTTCTTCTCCGGCTCCCATTCCTTTCCTTCCGGACATACCGCGCATTGTACGCTGACGCTGATGCTGCCATCCTGGCTTCCGGAAAAAAACAAGCGCGCCCGCGGAGTCCTTACCGCCCTGCTCGCCATCTTCATCGGCGTCATGGGAATCAGCCGGCTTGCCGCCGGCGCACATTATCTCTCCGATGTTCTGTTCGGTTTCTCCATCGCCTTTGTCATCACGGAATGGATGAAGCATGTCCTGCGCCAAAAGCAGCAGGAACGGTCCGCCTGACCGCGCCTTGAAGTTTTACAACAGCCCTGCACTTCGGCAGGGCTGTTTTTTTCAGCAAGCCGCAAAATCGGGATATTTCCTGCCGGAAAGCATGCCCACGCTGAAAACCGCACGACGGCATCACGGACGCCGCTCCCCTTTTTAAGAGCAGAAGGCTCCTCTTTTCTCGGATACCATACGCTTCGTCAACAGCGCCGGGCCATCTCCCGTATTCCGGCACGCCGGAGTGCGCCGTTCTCATTCCATAGAGCAGGAGCTCCCGGACCGATAGAAGAAAGCTTCTTCCGCCTTTTGTTCAAACGGCGCTTGCAGCGCCGCCGGGAAGCGAAAGACGTCGAAGCAATCGGCCCCCGCTTTCCAAAAAGCCTGTCCTTTAAGCTACCGTCCGCAAACCTTTAAGTATGATTCAGAAGTCCGACCGACAGTGCAGAAGGATCTCCCCAAACGGCCATGCAGGGATTCTATGATCTTTCAAAAAAAGCAAACGGCAAACGATAAAATTTTCTTAAAAATTGGTTTACAAATAATTCCTTATATGTTATAATAAAGAAACAAAGGATGATTAAGGAAAGATATATGGATTTGAATGGACCGCTCCGCCGAACCGCGGAGCCCCCATTCCCCATCTGAGAAAAATCCATCATCATCGTTTGAATTTATTGCGGAGGATGGCCAAATGAAAAGCACACAAAAGCATACGATCTTCTTCTCCTTCCCATTTCCTCTGCTCTTGCGGCTGTCCCTGCATATAGAAGCTCTATATGCAGGCAAGCCGGACCGTCAAACGTAAAGTCGTGAAAAAAGGAAGGAGTATCTCATGAAAAAGCAAAAAAATCGTTCCATCAAAATAGCATGTCTTATTTTCGCATTCCTGCTGTTTGCCAATATGACGCTGTTCAGCGCCGGTATCGCAAGCCCCGAGGTTTCGTTTGAAATCGACAAAAATCTCATGGACGTGTTCGAGGGCAAGGTGACCGGCATACAGAAAGAGGACCAGCCGCTGGTGCTCGACAGAGTCATAGCGGTGCAGGACTTTTCCGGCGAAGAATATTACGTCGTCGAATGTGCGCCCGCCGGCTATCTGATCTATCATCCCGCCTCCGGCATCTTTGTGGAAACCTCGCCGAGCGCACCTTCTCCCTATCGGGGACTCTCGGACGAGCATCTTTATTACGGAGGGCCGACAGAATATTACATAGAGATAGACGGCACATATTATCACACGGTCATCGATGAGGTCATAGAAACGTCCGCCAAGGTCGAAAGAATGCAGCAAGCCTGTGAAGAGATGACCGCGCTGCTCGAGCAGAACAAAAGCATTGTGACGCTCGATTACGTTCTGAACGGCAGCAAGACCGCGCAGGCGACCCTTTCCCGAACAAGCGCATCGGCAGCGCAGAGCGGTCTTACGCAGGAACAGGTCGACTGGTTCAAAAACCTCAGTCAGTGCGGCTATCTGGACGGCGGTGTCTGCGGGTTTATCGGACTCAATATGATCTATGCCTTTTTCGATAAATTCATCGACGACAAATATATGGATGACATCTACTGGACAGATTCGACAAAAACGCAGCTCAAGGGAGAAAACGAGTCGTTCACGAAGTATCTATACGATCTCGATCCCAAAAGCACCACAACATCTGTCCATATCAATTCCGTTTCCAAGCAGTATTTAGAGCAGAAGGGGATCACCGGCATCGACCATACCAATCGGATATGGGGGCTCTTCACGAAAAATACCATTCGGGACATTCTCGACAACGGTTATCCCGTGGAGATTTTCGGAAGCCTTGAGGATCCGCCCAACTATCCCTACGGTGAAGGGAAAAAGGCCGGCCATGCCGTCGTTGCCTACCAGTATTCCGGAGACGATTTCGTCTGCCACTACGGCTGGAATACCTATACGGAGGTCACGATCGTAGGGATCTTCGGCAGCATTTATGCGATGGAGGTCGAGTAGGGTGAAGCAAGGAAAGGCCGGCATCCGGCTGATCGGTCTGACGGCGGTTCTTGCCCTCCTTTTGTCCGCAGTGACAGGCTGCAGCGCAAGCAGACATGTTTCATCCGTCTCGGCCGTCAGTCTGTTCGACGGCGAAAGGCTGGTCCTGCCCCTGGAAGGGGAAGCCGCTTCCGGCGGCAATGGGGAAAACGGCTATACGGCATTCCAGTCGGAGAAAACGCTGGAGGAAATGTTCTCTCAAATCCAAGCCGTGCCCGGTATCCATGCCCAGAAGCATGAAACGGCGATTCTGATCCAAAAAACCGATAAAAGCCATACCGATACCTACTGTCTTGCCCAGCATGAGGATACCTATGTATTCAGCGGCATGCAGGGCCATGTCATCACGGATATCGACACGGACGGCGTCCGCACCGAAATCACGCTTCTGCTGCCGGTGCATCTTATCTCCGACCCGCTGATTTTCGAGGGCGAAACGCCGTATTATACGCTGTATGCCGGCGTCGCATATCAAACCGCGGGCGAGGCCGCAGATTTCGAGCGGTTCTATCAGGATTCCGGATGGTATGGAGTGTCAAGCGAGGACGGGATGCTGCTGCTTTCTGCCGTTCCAAGCGGCAGCGGCGGTCCGTCGGACACAGAAAGTGCCGGAGCCGGCGGCCTTATCGTGATCCAGTTCCGCGAGCAGGGCGGGAGCCGTTTCTTCACCATATCGGCGGCATAGCCCAAGCGCAGAGGAAAAGAGCTGCTGTGAAAACAGCAGCTCTTTTCCTCTTTCTGTGAGGATGGTATCCCTATCCCCGCACCCTGAACGTCGGCCGTGTCCAGTTTCAATTCGTGCCCCGCGAAGGGGGCATCTTGAATACATACGCGCCGATGCAGAAGACAACACAGTTTCAACTCGTGCCCCCGCGAAGGGGCATCTATGTCCCCGATGAGGAGAAGGACGCGGAAATCTTTGTTTCAACTCGTGCCCCCGTGAAGGGAGCATCCCTGGTTGCCCGGTTCTATTGTTGCGCTTTTGACGTTTCAACTCGTGCCCCCGTGAAGGGGGCATCCAGGCCGATGGAATACACCAGATCACTGATAAAATCGTTTCAACTCGTGCCCCCGCGAAGGGGGCATCCAGGTCGTTAGTCTCTTCCATGCCAAATTCGTTAGTTTCAACTCGTGCCCCCGCGAAGGGGGCATCGAATTACTGCTTTTCGGATATGACTTCGAAGTATTGGGTTTCAACTCGTGCCCCCGCGAAGGGGGCATCCTACCGGATAATTATCATCTATCAGCATTGAATTAAGTTTCAACTCGTGCCCCCGCGAAG
>CALWJT010000029.1 GCA_944381075.1 uncultured Clostridia bacterium | reverse complement strand
TAAGCATCGTGGCAGTGACGGGCGGTATGGGGGACGTGACGAACACGTTCGCGTATGACGCTTACGGAAGGCTGACGGAGAAGGTCGGACTCGACGACATCCTTTTCTGCTACAACGGGAAATATGGTGTCATCACGGAGCCAAACGGACTTGTGTACATGCGGGCGCGGTACTACAGATTGCCTTAATTTCAGCTCGTTTGTGGAAAGATCACAAAAAGCGCACAGAAAAAACTGCAGATTTCTGAGTTTTATCTGTGCGCATCTCAATCGGTTTGAAGCGGATACCGCATCTCTGGCAGCGGCAATGCAGCACAGATCGAACTCGGCTGATAAAGCATATCACTTTCATTGCGCCACACCAGGCAGAGAATACGGGTTGGAACCAAATGTTAGCAGCCGCTTCTTTTGCGCCATTGCAGATGGATACCACAAAATTTTGAACTACATTTTGTATATCCCTAGGTTTAGTGATATCATCCCAAATTTTAGACCAAAAGCCCGTCAGCCCCAGCGGGTCCAGTACAGTCTGGCCGACCACATTCCCGGCATGACTTCATCAAATACCCACAGTACAATGCCTGAGCGCGGGAAGCCAGCTTTGCCCAAGCTCCCATGATTCCTTTGCCTTCCGGCAGACGGGATCGAGGCAGCTTTCCCCATTCATATTTTCTCAAACACTGTACCATGGTTTCCTCCAAAACAAAAAAGGAACATCGCCTCTAATCGACGTATGTTCCTTTTGCTTTTTATAAAATTTTATATTTTGTTGCCGGATTCAAGGTTGGCCCTTCTTGCTCGCCTTGAGAAGTTCCTATAATAACATACACCCCGAAAACTACAGTTTTCGGGGTGTACGGTTGGCTCCCCCTGTAAGGCTCGAACTTACGACCCTGCGGTTAACAGCCGCATGCTCTACCGACTGAGCTAAGGAGGAATATAGAAGACTCAGCAAGGACTTCCTTTACTGAGCCTTTTCTTTGTGTTGGCCTTGACCTATTTTCCCGGACAGCTTCCCGTCGAGTATCTTTGGCACCGCATAGCTTAACTTCCGTGTTCGGAATGGGAACGGGTGGACCCTATGCGTTATGAAAACCAACTTGTATGTCAGCACCGACCTATTTTCCCGGACAGCTTCCCGTCGAGTATCTTCGGCACCGCATAGCTTAACTTCCGTGTTCGGAATGGGAACGGGTGGACCCTATGCGTTATGAGCACTGACTTTATTCAGGGGAGAAAATACCGTCATCCAACGCTTTCTCCTCTTGACTTTGTAAAGTATAGCATAAGTGATAAGCTTTGTCAATACCTTTTTTTAAATTTTTTTGAAATATGCTGCGGGCAGGCCAATGCAGATGGTTTTATAAGTATGCCGAATTTTTGCGGATACTTCCTTATAGGGAAAGAGTTTCTAAAGGCAATAAAATTTATGAAATTAGTCATGATAAGGATATCAATGTCAAATCCTGTATGATAATGTAAATGTATGAAATATTATACAGGAGACGGTAAAAATGAAAATATCTGGTGAAAAAGGACAAGCAAATGCCTGCGGCGATCGCATTCGCCAAATTGAGAAAAACGCGGATATTCCCAAAATGGACTAGCGATCAAGCTTCAGCTTGCCGGCGTCAATATGACGCAAAAAAGTATCAGCCGAATTGAAACAGGACACCGCGTGGTTCCGGATTATGAGATACGGTATCTTGCCGAGGCGCTTGACGTTTCAGCGATGTATTTACTTGGCCTTGCGGATGACGAAAAGTCCTGAAAGCCGCGGCTTATGGAACGTCCGCGTTAGAAAAACAGCCATTATGAAAGAAAATGCTTGGCGCGGCGAAAAGCAAAAAGCCCTTGCAGTTGCAAGGGCTTTTCTTTGGAGCTGATAGCCGGAATCGAACCGGCGACCTCATCCTTACCAAGGATGTGCTCTGCCGACTGAGCCATATCAGCGCGCTACGATAGACAGTATACACAATTTCTTGATGTTTGTCAAGAGTTTTCAAAGAAAATTGAAAAGGGTGTTTTCATTTTTTTTGAAATGTGATACAATAAGGATAAGAAAAGTGGAATGGAAGAGCCGGAGGGAGCCAATTTATGAAGAAAATGCTTGTTGTTGACGGGAATTCTATTTTGAACCGCGCATTTTATGGAATTCGTCCGCTCCAAACAAAGGACGGTCTGTATACCAATGCGATATATGGAATGGTAAATATCATAAGCCGGCATCTTGAAACCTTGTCTCCCGATTATTTTGCGGTGGCGTTTGATCTGCGTGCGCCGACGTTCCGCCATGCGTTTTCGGAAGCATACAAAGCGAATCGGCATGGGATGCCGGACGAACTGGCCTGCCAGTTGGAGCCGGCAAAGGCGTGTATGCGGGCGATGGGGGCTGCGGTATTGTCTCTGGAAGGATATGAAGCGGACGATATTATCGGCACACTCTCCGCGATGGCGGAGAAAAATGACGTGATGACCTATATTGCAACGGGCGACAGGGACTCCCTTCAGCTGATTTGCGATAAAACAAACGTGATCCTTGCCACCAATGCGGAGCCGGTCCTGTTTGATACGGCGAAATTTCAGGAAAAGTACGGGATACTTCCGTCTCAATTTGTAGATGTCAAGGCGTTGATGGGAGACAGCTCGGACAACATTTCCGGCGTTGCCGGCATCGGTGAGAAAACAGCGTTAAAGCTGATCGCGGAATACGGGAGCCTCGATGCGCTCTATGAGGATTTGGAGCAAAAGCCGCTTTCCGCCGGCGTGATCGCGAAGCTCCTGACAGGGAAAAAAGCCGCCTATGATTCACAGTTTCTGGCACGGATCAAGCGCGATGTCCCGCTGGGGCTTTCTCTGGGGGATGTCGCTTATCATGGCATGCGGCGTGAGGAGCTGGTCCGTTTGTTTACAAAGCTTGAGTTTTTCGGCTTGCTTAAAAAAATGGGACTGGACAAAATGGAAGGCGGCGTTCCGACTTTTGAAATTCGGTATGTGTCCGCGGAGAAGATCCCGATTGTTTCCGATCAGACCTATGCCGTGGCGTTTGATTTTGATGCGGATGAGGCTGCGGTTGCCGCGCAGGAGGTTTTTCTGGTGAAGGGAATCGCTTCACTTGCGTCTTTTTTGGATGGGAACATCCGCTATGCGGTGTATGATGAGAAAGCGGCTCTGCACGCATTGGCGCCGCAGGGGATCTCGCTTTCCGCCTGTACGGACGACGTCATGCTGATGGCCTATATCGCGGCGGTATCCGAAAGCGATTTTTCCTTTGACAAGCTGACGCAGCGGATGTTGGGAACGACGGCTTCTTCCTTGGCGGAGCGCGCCTATGATACGAGGAAGCTGTATGAAGAGCTCTCCGCGATACTCGATAAAACGGAGCAGACCGAGCTTTACCGAAAGATCGAATTTCCCCTTTGCCATGTGCTTTTTGAAATCGAAAGGGAAGGCTTTACCGTCGATGTTCCGGCGCTGCGCGCTTTTTCGGAAAAGCTGGGCGCCATGCAGAGCGAGTACGCCGAACGGATCTATCTTCAGGCGGGAATGGAATTCAATATCAATTCGCCGAAACAGCTCGGCGCGGTGCTGTTTGAGAAAATGGGATTCCCACATGCGAAAAAAACCAAGAGCGGATATTCCACGAGCGCGGATATCCTGGAGAAGCTGCGGCCCTATCATCCGATCATTGGGGATATCCTTGATTTTAGGCAGGTGGGCAAGCTGAAAAGCACCTATGCGGATGGTCTTGCCGCAGCCGCGGATGAAAAGGGACGCGTGCATACGTCTTTTCGGCAGGCGCTGACCGCGACGGGCAGGCTTTCCTCCATCGAACCGAATTTGCAGAACATTCCGGTGAAGACGGAGCTTGGCAGGGAGCTGCGCAAGTTCTTTATCGCTAAAAATGAAAACTATACGCTCATCGACGCCGATTATTCTCAGATCGAGCTGCGGATCCTCGCCGCGATTTCCGGAGATGAAGCGATGAGCGCCGCTTTCCGCGACGGGCGTGATATCCATACGGCGACGGCAATGCGCGTCTTTGGGGTCCCGGAAGATGCGGTGACCATCGAGCTTCGGAAAAAGGCAAAAGCCATCAATTTCGGCATCCTTTACGGAATGGGAGATTTTTCGCTCGCCTCAGACCTCCATATTTCGAGAGCGGATGCGCGCGCCTATATCGACAGCTATCTCGGCGCTTATCCGAAGGTAAGGCAATATCTTGAGGATGTTGTGCGCGACGCAAAGCGGGACGGGTTTGTCACGACATATTTTGGACGCCGCCGCTACATTCCGGAGCTTTCCTCCGGAAAGAAAATGGAAGCGGCGTTCGGAGAGCGGGTGGCGATGAACAGTCCCATTCAGGGAACGGCTGCCGATATCATCAAGCTTGCTATGGTCAATACCGCGAGGAAGCTGTCGGAGGGCGGCTATGACGCAAGACTGATCCTTCAGGTACACGACGAGCTGATCCTTGAAGCGAACAAGGCTTGTGCGGACGAGGTGAGCGCGCTCCTCAAATCCGAGATGGAAAACGCCGTGTCGCTTTCGGTCCCTCTTACCGTCGAAATTTCATCGGGCGATTCGTGGTATGACGCAAAATAACGCATAACCGGGGGCGTTTGGTTCAAACTATAAATAAAACATGGTTTGGGAGGATGACCTCTATGCTGAAAAAAATGGTTTGCGCTTTGCTTTCGCCGCTGCTTCTTGCCGCGGGGCTCACGTCCTGTGGAAAGCATGCTATGCCGGTGTTTGAAAATGCCGATTCATTGGCGAGAGAAATATACAGCGGAGCTGGGTTTGAAATGAGCGAGGTGTACAAAGAGACGCTGGGGGCGGGTTCCGCTTATCTTGTCGGACTTTCCTCTGAAGAGTATGAGCAGATGATAGAAGACGCTGTCGTCTATCGGAAAATGGTGGATTCCGACGGACAGGCTTTGTATGTTTTTCAGATGAAGACAGAGAAAGCATCTGCTGATTTTGCAAGGCGTTATTATGACGATTACGAATGGGCGGCGTGCGACAATGCGGAAAAGCTGGTAGTGGCGTGCGCGGGTCCGTGGGTGATCGGCTTTAAATCGAGTGCCGAGGAAGCGGATACGGCACTGCAAAGCTTTCGGGCATTGTCCGGCGGGGCGTTATCCTATTATAAGGAGCAGAGCAACAGGAGCTGATAGGGAAGAGCCGCTTCCCGTGCAGAAGCGCCCGTTTTCCCAATCCAAAGAGTTGGATTTTGAAAGCGGATATATAGGTTTTTTGTCTGGGACAAGAACCATCCGCGTGGTGTATAGCGGGGCCTTTCGCGTATATTTTCTCATAGGCGCGTATGACTTCCGCGTTCCGTTTTCATTTGCAGGTTCCCTTCAGGATGTTTCGATTGTAACGCTCGCCGCCGGAAGCGGAAACGCATGGAGGGAAGGGCGCTCGGCACTGCTCGCCGTTTTCGGCGGCGAGCAGTGCCGAGCGCGTTTGTGAAGTCTCTTTCCTTTTCGCTGTGATATTTTCTGGCATTTTCTCCATACGCATTATGTTATCCGCGTTCCACCGCGGCCGTCATGTGAAATCGGTATTCACGGGTAGTTCATGATGTCTTTTATTCTGGTTTCCTTTTTATCCGCAATAAATTTTATTGAATTGTGATAGAAAAAACAGGATTTGGCGGTTTTGTTTTGCTAAATTGCTGAAATTGGCTTCCTTTTCGTGAAATCTCTTGTTTTTTTCGACAGATGTGATATAATGTTTTTGTAAAGAAGAACAGAGTAGATGTCAGCGAGTTCAAGTGCCGGAATTACGGGGAGTTGACTTCCGGACGAAAACATTTTGTTGCTGTGCTGCCATCGCATCCCGCTGTTACCATGAGAAAGATTGTGCTTCCCATGCAGCAGAGACGTTCCGTTTTCTGCTGCTGTTTTGTTTTCTGTCGCGAAAGGGGAAATCCATTTCTTTTTATGGCTCAACGCGTCTCTGTTTTGAACGGAGGTGCTTTTTTTATGACAAAAAACGGAAAAATCCTGCTGCGGCTGACGACTACGGCTGTCATGATTGCGATGAGCGTCGTGCTGTGCCGTCTGCTGGGGTTCCCGCAGACGGGGACGTACCGGATCGAGCTTGGCTTTTTGCCGATCGCTGTTGTTGCCATGCTGTATGGCCCGCTGTGGGCGGGAGCTGCCTATGGAATTGCGGATCTTATCGGCGCTGCGATCTTTACGGGAATCAATCCGTTTATCACGCTGTGTAAGATCGCGTTCGGCGTCATTATGGGGCTCTTTTTCTACCGCAGGGAGAAGGTAGGGCTCCTTCGCTGCGTTCTGTGCTTTCTTATCGTCGGCGCCGCCATCGATATCGTCTGTATGTGCCCCATTTTCGTTTTCATGTTCGGCTATACGTGGAAGGTATCCCTGACGACGCGCACCATTGCAGCACTTATCAATACGCCTGCAAGGATCGTCGTTTTCTGGCTTGTTTCAAAATATTTTGGAGGATATCTGATAAAATCTATGGGAAAAAACGAAAAAACACAGCGCTTTTCGTCCTATGCGAACGGCTTTCAGGCGGTGCCGAGACTCGGCTTGGAGCGCATCTCCTGCCTGATGGAGCTGCTCGGAGACCCGCAGGAACGTCTGCACTGCATCCATGTAGCGGGCACCAACGGCAAGGGTTCGGTCTGCGCTTTTCTTGAGGCGATGCTTCGGTCTGCGGGCTTTTGTGTGGGAAAATATATTTCCCCGAATCTTGTCCGGGTAAATGAAAGGATCACGATAAACGGAAAGGAAATATCGGACGGGGAGTTAAGCGCTCTTCTTGCGCATCTGGAGACGGAATCCGCCGAAGTGCGCCGGCGTACGGGAGAGATCCCGTCGCAATTCGAAATCTGGACGGCGGCTGCATTCTGCTATTTTGCGGAAAAATCCTGTGATTATGTTATCTTAGAAACAGGGCTCGGCGGGGAATTCGATGCGACCAACGTCATTTCCGGAAACGTCATGGCGGTGCTCACGCATATAGATTTTGACCATACGCAGCTTCTCGGGGATACCCTTGCCAAAATCGCGGAAACCAAAAGTAAGATCCTCAAGGCGAAATGCGAGACCGGCGCCGCAGTCAGCTCACATCAGGCGCCGGACGCAATGCGCGTACTTGCGGTGCGTGCTGAGGAATGCGGCGTCCGGCTCGTTGTTCCTGGGGAGGCGGCTGTCATTGGCTTCCATGATATTTATGAAATTTTTTCCTATGACGACCTGCAGGAGATGACATGTGGGCTGGGCGGTCCTCATCAGGTGGAAAATGCCTGTACTGCCATCGAATGTGCGAAAATTTTAGGGCTTTCTCATGAGGATATCCGGTATGGCGTGGAGCATGCAAAAAATCCCGCAAGATTAGAAAAGCTGTCAGAGAATCCGACGGTCTTATATGACGGTGCGCACAATCCGGACGGGGTTGCGGCGCTTATCCGGGCGATGGACCGCTATTTTCCCGATCAGGACCGCACCGTCGTGTTTGCCTGCATGAAGGATAAGGATTATTTGAATTCGCTGCATATGCTGATGCGTGGCGGCGTTACCAAGTTTATATTTACAGCGGTTTCGGGCAACGAAAGGGCTATGCCGGCAGATGCTTTGGCATCTGCGGCGGCAAAGGCGGGCATTGCGGGCGATACGGCGCCAAATCTCACCGATGCCGTCGAAAAAGCACGGGGCTACGGCAATCCGGTGTTCATCTGCGGTTCTCTTTACCTTTATGCCGATTTAGAAAGGACAGGATCATGACGTCTTTTCATCGAACGGGCGCAGGAGCGCCGAATCTGTCCCTATATTCCTCTCCCTTTTCCAGCGGCTTTTGGCGCTGTGCCGCAGGAGAGCTTCGGAACCTGCGCACATTTATGCTGGCGGCTCTGTTCGTTGCACTTCGCGTCGCTGTCAAGTCCCTCAGCATTCCGGTGGGCGAGCTGCTCCATATCAGCCTTGACTTTTTTGTCAATTCCGTAGGCTCTATGATCTACGGACCTCTGATGGGGCTTCTTGTCGGCGCTGTCAGCGACAGTCTCGGCGCCGTGGTATTTCCGTCCGGTCCTTATTTTTTCCCGTTTATTGCGGTCGAGATGATGAGCGGCTTTCTTTTCGGACTTTTTTTATACCGCGCAAAGCTTTCTCCTGCCCGCATCATCCTTTCCCGCTTTACCGTCGTTGTCATATGCAATTTTATTCTCAATCCGTTCATAATGAAATGGTACTATGCCATCATCCTCGGAAAGGATTATGCCTTGTTCCGGCTGGCAAGAGTGATAAAAAATCTCTGCCTGTTTCCGGCGGAGGCGCTGCTTTTGATCCTGTGGCTTGGTGCGGTCTCTTATGCCACCTATCGGATGAAGCTTACTTATGCGCGGACCGAAAAGATGAAGCTTTCCTCCTCCGCTGTGATCGGTGTCATCCTTCTGACGGCTGTTGCCGCGGGCGGGATCTTCCTTTATACGTATTTGGTTTCGAGCGGAGCGCTTTCATAGAGGGAAGCCATGCCGATTTCCGGCATATAGAAGAGGCGGGGTGATATTCACCCCGCCTCTTCTATATCGGGAATATATTCTATCATAGGAGATAGCAGGGAATAGGTGGAATTGTTGGATCCTCCGAGAGATTTTTTATGCGTATAAGAGACGTAAGTCTGCAAAATCTGGTGTATCGTGGGACTGGTGACGTAAAGCTTCACGCGGGCATAGATCCGGATGTCGGATACCCGCTGAAGAGGCGTGCTGTTCGGCAGGTTCCAGTCGTAGAAATTGTGTCCCTGTTCTGTTTGATGCGCTGCTCGCTTGCCCGAAAGTCCGGTCGTAGTATACGTCATGACGGAATATTGCTCTTCGGAGTTTGCGAGAGAAAAAGAAGGGCACTCGATCGAGAGCGAATCCGTCATACGGGAAATCGGAGTTTTCAGCCAATCGATCCAAACGTGCATGTAATAGTAGCCCCATGGATTTTCCGAATCGGCTGGGACCGGCTCGTTGTAAATCGTGATCCTCACATATCCGTCGCTGGAGACCATGGAGATGAAATGCTCTGAATCGCCGGTATCTGGAATGGGGGGAATGATATCACTGACATCGCTGCCGGAATTTTCGGGTACGGCGAACAGCGTGAACAGGGACGCAGCGATGCAGAGAACGACGAGAATGAGAAAAACGACAAGAAAAATCTTGAACGCGGGACGATGCTCCATGATAAGCACTCCTTTCAGAATAAAATATGTTTTGATTCTATCTCTATCATAATATGAATGGTTTATAAAGTCAATAGGGATATGCAAAAAAATGAAAAAAACCCCGCCGTTTCCGGCGGGGAGAGGAGGCCGTTTATTTTTTTGTATCTTTGTCGTTTTCCGTATCACGGGGCGGCTTGGGTTTGTCTTTGACAGCCCATCCGAGGATAAAGAAAACGATTCCGACAACTGCCAGTATAACAAAGAGATACCAAGATATAGGCTCTGAATAACCCTGCTGTGTACCTAAAATACAACGTGAAATGAAGCTGCCTTCAAAATATATCAGCGAAAAAATACTCAATAAAATCATGAAAATGGAAGTTAAAAAATATTTTTGAGTTTTCATTGATCAATTACTCCTAACAGTTTAGTTTGGATTGTATTGAAAGTGCAGATTGTAGTGAAATTCATTGGCTCTCAATCCAATTGTAGGATTCAATTTTAAGTAGATACCGCCCGTTACACCGTTGTTACCCCATCCAAGGTTTGCTTCCAACGTTGGGTTTATTGAAAGCCATGCATATGTATGAACATATGATATATATGCAGTCACCCCCATTGATTGTTCTGGATATAGCATTTGTCCGCGCGCATGAATATAAAATTGAATATAGGTTATGGTGTTTGACCCATCCTCAGACATTTTCCAGCTGTAGTATACACCTGTATCTGGTGTAATCGTTAGATCATCTGTTGTTTTAGGAGTTGCATCATATGATGCGTTGTTTCCGTTTATATCTGTTGCATTATAATACATGGAAGAATAATATGCATCATATGCGCCCCAGGTGTCCCATGAACAACCAGGTACCGCAATGGCCATTCCATCTGTCAATCTATAGTTTGGAACAATCAACCATTCGTACCATGTATGGAAATAATACCATCCCTTTTGACCGTTCATTGAAGCGGGGTCAATATAAGCGCAGGAAATGGTCATTCTCAGGGCTCCGTTTTCGTCCGTCCAATTTCCCCAGCCGTCGTTGTCGCTTGATGTTGTGGCGGCTGTAGATACAGCGGCATTGTATGCTTCTGTTGCGGCAAGACACTCATCTTCACCGATAATCGAAGTAGAACCGTCTTCTTTTACAATCATATATACAGTCTGGGTTTCAAAACTGACAACATCTTCAAAGAGCAGATCGATGCTTTCCGCTGTCATTCCCTCAATGGTTTTTTCTTCAAAGCCGAGTGTTTTCATGATTTCAATATTTTGCTCGTGCTGGGATAAAGCCTGCTTGCTTAAGCTGTTCTTCAAAGACTTCATAGAAGATTCGCTTATGGTGCGGCGGATCACATTGTTTTGTTCAACTGTCGTAACATATTTTGTCTTGGTAATTTCAATTCCGTTCGCGTCAAGATATTTTTGGTAAACTGCGCCAACACTGAACAGGTTCAAAGAAAAAATACTGCAAATGAGGATAAACGCAAATAGGCTTTTAAAAATTTTGTGTTTCATAAATTGGTTTCTTTTTTTTCGGGCGCATGGCCGGAATTGATATTGCCATGCGCCCCTAACGATTCAACTTGAGCGGATATGGCATCTTGCTTCCTCCTTTCTATTAACAGAATATCAAATTATTTATAAAAATGTGTGAATAAATTGTAAATTTTGAGATGATATCATTCCATTTTTAAAAATATTTATATAAAACAAACCCCCGCCGGAAACGGCGGGGGAATAGTTTACACTATATTACTGTTGCTTCATTTCCGCATAGCACTCGCTGCAATAGACAGGTCTGTCATTGCTGGGCTGGAAGGGAACCTTTGCTTCCTTTCCGCATCTAGCGCAGGTGGTCGTGAAAAGCTCACGTGCCGGTTTTGCCGCATTCTTTTTTGCGTCACGGCATGCCTTGCATCTCTGCGGCTCGTTCTGGAAGCCTTTTTCCGCGTAGAATTCCTGTTCTCCGGCTGTGAAAACGAATTCTGCTCCGCAATCCTTGCATACTAACGTCTTGTCCTGATACATGTGTGTTTACCTCGCTTTGAAAAATGGTTAAAATTTCGCCCCAAGCCGGATTCAGACCGACACCTTTGAAAACAACGCTCTTGCATTAAGCTATTTGGGCATGAACAAAACAAACTTAACGGATTAAATTTGCTTTTTATATCAATCCCTGAACGGGAATTGCATCGGGATTCTTTATAGAAGTTTCCGCAACTTTGCTTTGATTCGATGAATGGCGTTGTCAATGGATTTTTTCGGTTTTGACAAGGCTTTTGCAATATCTGTGTAAGACATGCTTCCGACGTAAAGCGCAAATACAGATTTTTCAAATTCTGTAAGCATTTCACCCATTTTCTGGTCCAGCTGAGACAAGGACTCCTTGCTGATCATGAGCTGCTCCGGCGTATCCGGCGCGGGGACATCCATCTCGGTGTCGACATCCTCCAAAGATTCCGGCGCTTGACCTTCGTGAAAATATCGGATATAAGAAAGAATTCGATTGCGCAGGCAAACTTTCGCAAATGCGCCGAACGTAATGTTTTTGGCGGGTTCATAAGCGATAGCCGCATTATACAAAGCGATGGTCGCCTCCTGCTTGATGTCGTCAATTTCAGAATCGGCGAGAGAAAACCGTTTGCAGTAATACTTTGCCATCCTTTCGATAAGCGGCGTATACAACCGAACCATCGCATCAAAGGAAAGCGGCTTCCCGTTTTTGACATCTTCCAGAAGTGCAGCGATATCAGAATTCACTGGTTCCCAACTTTCAAAATAAAGCTATTTTTTATTCATAACAATTATACCATAAAATTGCAATCTGTCAAGTATAAATAGCAAGAAAAATTTATAAAATCACGATTTTTTTCTAATATTTTCAAAAACATTCCGCTGTTTTCAAGCTTCCGGCGTTTTTCTTTTTTGACGGCCGAAAAACGTGAGACGCAAGGCATTGCATACCACGAAAAGAGAGCTGACGCTCATTGCAGCGGCGGCGATCATGGGATTGAGCAAGATCTCGAATGCCGGATACAGCACGCCTGCGGCGACGGGAATACCGAGCACGTTATAGAAGAACGCCCAAAAAAGGTTTTCCTTGATGTTTTTCATGACAGCGCGGGAAAGCTCGATCGCATCCGCCACGGAGGACAGCCGCCCGCCCACCAGAACACAGTCGGCAGTCTCTTTGGCGATTTCTGTGCCAGCCCCAATTGCAATGGAGGTCGACGCAAGCGCGAGCGCCGGCGCGTCGTTGATGCCATCCCCGACCATGACGGTAACAAAATCTTTTGACAGATCCTTGATTTTCCGTTCCTTCCCAGTCGGGAGAAGCCCTGCGCAGACCTCTTCAATGCCTGTTTTTTCCGCGACCGTATGCGCAGCGGTCTCGCCGTCTCCTGTGAGCATCATGACGCGGCAGCCGAGCGCCTTCAGGCGTCCGACGGCTTCTTTGCTGTCCGGCTTGATTTTGTCTGCGGCAAAAATGACGCCGGCGGCATGGCTGTCATAGGCGACGGCGATCGCCGTCTCTCCGGTGTTTGCATGCGCGGCTATCTTCTTTTGGATTTCCGTGATATCGATCCCATTTTCAGCAAGAAATTCCGCTTTTCCAACGTAAGCCGGCTTGCCGTCCACCATTCCAGAGATCCCTTTTCCGGCGATGGACTGAAAAGAATCCACGTCTGCCGGAGAAACAGACAGCTCCTGCGCTTTGTCAATGACGGCGCCTGCGAGCGGATGCTCGGAGCTTTTTTCAAGTCCTGCTGCGACGGCGAAGAGCGTTTCCTTGTCGGTCCCGATCGCTGCGAAGTCGGATACAGACGGTTTCCCGTCCGTGATGGTTCCGGTTTTGTCGAGCAGAACGTACTGTGCGCGTCCGAGCGTTTCCAGCGCATCGCCGGTCTTGATGAGCACGCCGAGGGATGCGCCTCTTCCGGTTCCGACCGTAATGGCGACCGGCGTTGCCAGTCCGAGCGCGCACGGGCAGGAGATCACGAGCACGGACACCGCGCAGCGGATGGCGTGCTCGACGCTGTCGCCGAATATCAGCCATACGGCGAGCGTCACAAGGGAGATGCTGATGACAATAGGAACAAAAATACCGGAGATCTTATCTGCCAGCCTTGCGACGGGCGCCTTGGTTGCGCCGGCGTCGGAGACGAGCCGCACGATCTGGGAAAGCGTCGTGTCCTCGCCTACCTTTTCCGCTTTTACATGCAGAATGCCGCCTGTGACGATGGAACCGCTGATGATCGAGTCTCCTGTCGTTTTTCGGACAGGCATACTCTCGCCGGTCAGGGAGGATTCATCTACGGAAGCCTCGCCGTAGACAATGACGGCATCGACAGGCGCTGTGCCGCCTGGACGGATGACGACGATATCTCCGATTTTAATATCCGCGGTCGGGATCGTTTTTTCTTCTCCGTCGGCAAGAATGACCGACTCGGCCGGCGCGAGCTCCATGAGCATCTTGACGGCGCCGGTGGTCTTTTTTCTCGCATGTGCCTCCAAGGTCTTTCCGACGGTGATCAGCGTCGGGATCATCGCGGCGGATTCAAAATACAGATTTTCCATATAAGCGTGCGCTGCATCCGGATCGCTTTTCAAATTGACGGCGATCAGAATGAAGGTAGCAAGCCCGTAAAGGAACGATGCGCCGGCGCCGATGGAGATCAGCGTGTCCATATTGGGCGCACGGCGAAAAAGCGCCTTGACGCCGCCTGTGAAATATTTTCGGTTGATGACCATGACTGCTGCCGCGAGAACCATCTGGATGCCTGCGGAGAGCAGGATCCCGTCTCCGGTGAGGAAATCCGGCGTCGGAAGTCCCAGCATATGTCCCATGGAAAAATACATGAGGATGAGCGTCAAAACAATGGAGCCGATAAGACGCTTCGCTGTAAATTCGCTTTTCGGCTCCTCATAGACAAGCTGACGCTGCTCCATCGTCTCAGTCGGATAGCCGGCGGAGGAAACGACCTCGCAGATTTTTTCTGCGCTGACCTTGTTTTCCTCATAGGAAACGTTCATCTCTCCTGCGAGCAGACTGACGCTCACGTCGTCGATGCCGTCCAGTGAACGAACGCAGCGCTCTACGGCGGCTGAGCATGCAGAGCACGCCATGTCGGAAACCTTAAATCTTTTTTTGGTCATAGATGCTTGCTTCCTTTCGTTTTTTCCTGTGCTTTAGTCTGCGGAAGCGGGGTATCCGCCGGCTGTGACGGCGTCTGCAATTTCTTTTGCCGTGACGGTGTTTTCATCAAATTCGACATGAAGAACGCCGGCCTGTAGGTCGACCTCCGCTTTTTTGACACCGCTAAGAGAAGCGGCTCTGTCACATACTTTTTTTGCACAGTGCTTGCATGCCATTCCGGTTACCTGAATCGTTTTTTTCATTGAAAGCTCCTTTTCTGCCGTTTGACGCGGCTTTTTATAGTTTTTCCGTCTTCCGAAAAATTATCCTACTAATTTGATAGTATATCATCGGCTGATGGAATTGTCAAGCCATCCACGCAAATAATCTGAAAATGGTATAGACCAGAAAGGATGCGGCGAATGCAAAAAGAAGGCAGCGAAAAAGGGTATAGAGTGCTTTCCTTCCTCCAAGCTCTTTGCGTATGGCGGAAAGCGTTGCCGCGCATGGCGTATACAAAAGGGAAAAGACGGCAAGAGAAGCGGCGCCGGCTGGCGACAGGACAGAGGACAGCCCCTGCGGAATCAGAATCTCAATGGTGGAAACAATGGATTCCTTGGCAAAGAAACCGGCTGCGAGCGCCGATAGGATCCTTCCGTCTCCAAAGCCGAGAAGGGCGAAGGGCGCGGAAAATAGCCTGCCGAATGCCGCAAGGATGCTGTCTTCTCCGTTTTCCGCCGGAGTAAGATCGGGAGACAGAGAGCTCAAAATGGAAATGACGACACAGGAAAGAAAGACGACGGTTCCGGCGCGTATGAGAAAATCCTTGAGCTTGGCTCCCACTTCCCGCATAAGGTTGCGGATTCTCGGCATCCGGTATTTCGGCAGCTCGATGGTGAGCGGAGGCGCGGGACATCCGCTTTTGGAACGGGAATGAAGAAAGGCGGAAAAGACGGCCGCAAGAATCCCAAGCAAATAAATGGAAAAGGCTGCGAGCGCGGCATACTTCTCGAAAAAAGTGGAAATAAGCATGGCAAAAATAGGGAAGCGTGCGCTGCATGGGACAAAGGGGAGAGAAAAAATAGCAGTTTCTTTTTCCTTCTCATCGAGTGTCGTGGTGGATAAGACGGCGGGAACGGTACAGCCAAAGCCGACCAGCATGGGGATAAAAGCCTTTCCGGAAAGGCCGAAGGGCCGGAGCGTGCTGTCCATGACAAAGGCGGCGCGCGCCATATAGCCGGAATCCTCAAGCAGCGCCAGCAGCAAAAAGAGAATGGCGGTCTGGGGCATGAATGACAGAACGGCGGCGACGCCGGAAAAAATTCCGTCGGTGAGAAAATGGCGGATCCCTTCCGAGACGCCGAGACGGGCAAGCAGCTCATAAAGGCTGCTGCCTAAATAGGAAAACAGCTTTTCCAGCTGTTCGGTAAGATATCCGCCGACGCTGGAAAACGTTAGAAGAAATACGAGAAAAACGACCGCTAAAAACAAAGGGATCCCGACAAAAGGGCGGCATATAATGCGGTCCAGCCGGTCGCTGAAGGAGGGATTTTTTTGTTCTCTGCGGACTGTACCCCGCAGGATCTTGCCGGCTGTTTGATGGATCGCCCTGCTGTCTGTACCATATCCAAAGGGGCGCGGCGGCACCGGCGGCTCTTTGAGCACGCCGGCAATCAGCTCGCGGACTCCTGTTCCGTGTGCGGCGGAAATCGCATAGACCGGGATCCCGAGCGCTGCGGATAACGCGGGGATATCGATTTTCAAATGTTCTTTTTCTGCCTCATCCATCATGTTTAAGGCCAGAACGACGCGAATCCCCCTGTCGATGAGCTGGAGGGTGAGATATAGGCTTCGTTCCAGATTGGTAGCATCGGCTATATTGATGACAGTCGAATATTTTCCGCTTTTTAAATAACGCTCCGCAGCCTTTTCTTCATTGCCGTAGGGATAAAGCGAATAAATGCCCGGCAGGTCCACGATTTGGGCGTCAAAGTTTCCGAATCGCCGCATTCTGGCCTCTTTGGGTTCAAAGGTCACGCCCGCACGGTTCCCGACGGCCTCACCGCTTTTTGTCAAAAAATTGAAAAGCGTCGTCTTGCCGCAGTTCGGATTGCCTGCGAGCGCAAGCGTCGCCGTCCGAGGACGGCTGCTTTGCTGTGGTATCATAGGATCCGCTCCGTATATGTAAAATAGGATATATTAAACGTATACGAAAATGCGGACAAATATGCGCGGTGTTATTGTTTTTCGGCTGTAATTTCATCGGCTGCCATTCCGGAAAGCGCGATTTTTGTGACGCCGGCCATGAGAATGACCTTTTTCCCGCTGATCAGAAAAATACGGAGACTGGCATCCTCGAAGATGCCGAGCGCCTCATATAAACGACGCCGTTCCGGTGACGTGTGAATGCCGGATACTTTTACGGTATCTCCTTCTGTAAAATCATATAGTTTTTTCATAAAAACGACGCTCCTGTCATTTGCATAAAATTTTGAAAGAAAAAAATAAAAAAATCTTGACAAAACCGATTTCTCCTGCTATACTATTATACGTTCCATATGGCATTGTGACAGTGAATCCAGTGATGTCCATAGAGAAGCCTATTGATGCGGCATCGCCAAGCGGTAAGGCAACGGACTCTGACTCCGTCATTACCTAGGTTCGAATCCTAGTGCCGCAGCCATAAGAATGATAGATACTCGCTTGATAGCCGATCGGTTTCGGCAGGAAGCGAGTATTTTTTTATTTGCGAGAAGGGTAAATATCCTTGCGGGCTGTATTTCTTTGGCTTATGAGGGCGTCCCTTTCCAAATGGAAGGCGGAATTTTGGACCCTTTTTTTTCTTCCAAATGTTGATAGAAGGGAAAACGGACCGATTGGAAATTGCTCCAAAACGGGATCAAACGGGTCGTGAAAAAGAGGGACCGAGGCGCGCGGAATTCCGCGCGCCTCGGTCCCTCTTCGTATGATAGGCCATTCAGCGCAATTTGATCTTTAACGTCACGATTTCAAAGGGCTTGAGCGGAAGGGAGATGCTTCGTCCCTTGATTTCGATGGGACTGATTTCTTTTTCCATCATATCGCATAGAACAGCACAGGCAAAATCGAAGCCGAAGGTAAGGGTCCTTTGCGTGTGCTCGTTGAACTCCTCGCAGACGCGGACGATAATGCCGTCACCGTCTTCGGCTTTTTTGACGGTTTCGATAAAGGCGTTTTCACCGTCGATGCTCACAAAGGAATAGCGAGAGGGAAGCGTACCGCTTTTTGCAGGTACGGATTCCGCCGACATCGGATTGTTGAATTCAAATGCGCGGCGAATGGTGCCGGCCTCTCTGAAATCACCGGTATGGGGATAGATGGAATAGGAGAATTCATGCAGGCATTTGTCCGCTGTCGGATCGGGATAGGTGGCGCTTTTGAGCAGCGTCAGCCGAATTTCCGAACCAAGCGTATCGCAGCCGTATTTGCAGTCGGTCATCAGGCTGACGCCGAAGCCATGCTCTGAGATATCGGCAAATTTGTGCATGCAGACCTCGAATTTGGCGTCGTCCCAGCTGGTGTTCCGATGCGTGGCGCGGCGGACGTTCCCATATTGGATATCATAGGTAGCGAAGTCCGCGTTCAAATCGAAGGGGAAGGCGGCCTTGAGCAGGATATGGTCGTTTTTCCAGTCGATCTTTGTTTGGAAATCAAGCCGCTTTTCATTCGCATAGAGATAAATCTTCTGCTCGATGACAGAATTTCCGAAGAGTCGCTTTACATAGAAGCCGGCACGTGCTCCCTCGTCTGACAGCGGATGCGCTTCCGTCACGTCTGAAATGGTCCATGATTTTTCTGTATAATAATTTGTGATCTCCCATGCGTCGTAGGCGCGCGGATAATCTTCAAAGGCGATAAGGGTGTTGGCCGCCTTGCCGGGGGCGAGGACTTCTCGATTCGCTTCTTTATCATAGAGGCTTATGATATTCATGCTTTCATCCAATACGACACGCAGGAAGTCGCTCTCCAGCGTACGGCTCTGCTCGTCGAGCGAAAGAGGCCTGTTCTCCTCCGGCGCTACGACGGCGTAGCCCTTGGCAGGGATATCCCTGACATAGACGGATCTGCCGTCAAGCTGTACCGTGGAGGAGCTGGAAAAGGAATTCGGATTAAAGACGAGCACGCCGCCGTCTGATGCGAGGTTTTCCCGGATCTGCGCACGGGCGTCGGAAAGCAGCTGTGCACCGCGCGGCAGGATCTCTGCGTAGATGCGGTCGCTGTCCTCATATACCTCTTTGATGGAGGAGCCGGGGATCACATCGTGGAATTGGCAGAGGAGAAGCCCTCTCCACCCGTCGGACAGCGTTTTTGCGGGATATTCCGTGCCGAGCAAAGCCTCGGCCATAAGGGCTGCCGTTTCCGCATTTTGATAAAGGAATTCGCCTTTGCGGTTGTTTTTCTTGTTCTTGGCCTGAGAGGTATAGGTCCCCCTGTGATACTCGAGGTAAAGCTCGCCTACCCATCTTGGCAGACTGCGGTTTCCTTTTACCTTTTTTTCAAGCCTTTCCATGAAATCTCGGACGAATCCATGTCTTGCCGTAGGGCATCCCTCGATGCCGTAGGCCATACGGCGGACGAGCTCAATCTGCTCCATCGTCGGACCGCCCCCGCCGTCCCCATAGCCGTAGGCAAGGAGAACATCGTTGTTGATATCCTTTTGCTGATAGCGATCCCATGTGCCGGCGACCATCTTCGGTTCGGTGGTCCCATTGTAGGACGTGTGATTGACGGGCTCCTCGCCGCGCTTCTTGTCCTGAGCTGTGAGGAAATAGGAGAGCACCTCGGTCCCGTCGATTCCCCTCCATAGGAATGTGTCGTACGGCATTTTGTTGGTTTCGTTCCAGCTGATTTTGCTTGTGATGAAGTAATCGACTCCGCTTTTCTTCAAAATCTGCGGGAGAGCCGCGCTGTATCCGAATACGTCGGGCAGCCAGAGGACCTTGCAGTCCGCGCCGAACTCTTCCCGGAAGAATCTTTTGCCGTACAGGATCTGACGGATCAGCGATTCTCCGCTGGGAAGATTGCAGTCCGCCTCGACCCACATGGCGCCCTCCGGCTCCCAGCGTCCCTCGCGCACGGCTTTTTTGATTTCTTCATAAAGCTCGGGCGCTTCCTCTTTTACAAATTGGTAGAGCTGCGGCTGGGAGCTCATGAATTTGAATTCGGGGTATTGTTTCATCAGCTCGATGAATGTAGAGAAGCTTCTTTGCGCCTTTTCTTTCGTCTGGGCGAAGGTCCAGAGCCATGCCACGTCGATGTGCGTATGTCCGATGCAGGTGCAGAAAACGTCTCCCTCACGGCATTTTTTTTCATAGAACTCGGATTTCAGGTACGCTCTCGCACGCTCTGCGGAACGGACCCAGTCCTCCCCTCTGTCTCTGAGGTCGAGGAGGTTGATCGCTTCGTTGAGCGTGTCCCGGATATCGCAGTAATGCCTGGTGTTGGGATCGAGATAGCTCATGACGTCGTACGGCACCTTGATATCGTAATAAAGCGCCCGTGCATTTTCGTCGATCTCACAGAGCGAATAGGCAAAGGAATAGAGATTGGAGACCGGCGCAAGATATAAATATAGGACGAGAGAAAAATGCTCCTTTTTGCTGTCGATGAGAATGGCCTTGTGTCTGTGATCGAAGGCGCCGGCCATTTTGCCGTCGATATAGGCGATGATCTGCGGGTCCTGGCTGCTCCAGCCGTGCGTGTTGTCGGAACGGTTGACAAGCTCGATGGGTTTTCCGATGCAGGCCTTTGGCAGCGTTACCTCTGCCTTGACCCAGAAATGATGCTCTTGTCTATCCTGAACGGAAAAATCAGACGGCATATCAATAAACTCGCTGTCGTTCGGCGGTGTGTTTCCCACTTTGTAGCCGCTTTCGCAGCAGCGGAACCCTTTGATTTTTTCTTCGCTGACAACGATCCGTCCGTCTATGACGCCAAGGATTTGCTTGATGCGCTCAGAAATATAGTTCATTTTCTGCCCCCTCCGTTTAATATCAGTTGGATAGGATTATTTTAATATAACAAAGCGGATTTTTCAAGCCGTCAATGGAAAATCCTCGTTTTTTTTTCATAGTTTCTGCGAAGGGGAAAGCACGGTTTGGCTTTCTGCGGACCTCCGGCTCTTCCTTTTTTTGTTCAAGCTGTTTTGCAAGCAAAAATGCGCTCCGTCCTATCGGCTTGCCGATAGGACGGAGCGCAGACAAATTATGTCGTCGGAAAAAATCATTATGAGTTTGATTTGGACTGGGCAAATAGCCAGTCGAGCAGTCCTTCCGTAGCAAATGCGGGAATCCAGCTGTTGTGTCCGACGCCGGGGAAGTAGGTCGCCTGGATTTTGGTGCCGCCGGCAGCCTTGATGGCTTCCTCCATGTCACGAGTCCCGCTTACCGGCACCGTTGTGTCCGCTTCTCCATGGAATGCCCAGATTGCGATATCGACAAGCTCCTCCGCCATACTGGGGATTCCGGCTCCGCATACCGGTATCGCCGCTGCGAAGACCTCCGGGTTGCGGGCAATCAGCTCCCACGTGCCGTATCCGCCCATGGATACGCCCGCGGCATAAACGCGGTCTCGGTCCACCTTGCCGCTGTCCAGAAATTCATAAAGGAGCTCGGTGGCGGCGGCAAGGGAAATGGTCGGTTTTTCCGTCAGCTCGCGTGAACCGATCGTCCACTGCTGATTGATCGGGACCCAGTTATGCGAAGCAGGGTTGGCTTCGCACTGCGGCGCAACAATGATGCAGTCGTCCCTATCGATGATGTTGTCGAGCAGTTCATTCGGCGCATTTAGGATGCGGAGCTGCTTTACATTATCCGTGCCGCATTCTCCGAATCCATGCAGGAAGAAGAGCATGGGGTACGTCTTTTCCGAATCAGGGTCATAGTCCGTCGGATAATAGACGCGGTAGGGCAGCGTAATCGTCTCGCCGGACTCTTCATCGGTATAGGTGATGGAATCCGCCTGCATGCTGTCGACGCCGGTGACCTTCTTTTCATAGGACGAGGGATCCTTGGCATAGTCATAAAGCTTGAACTCATCCAGCGTGCCAAGGAACTGTCCGTCGGTGCCGTTGAAGCCGAGGTAGAGATTCTGCCCTTCGGAGGAGGCATTGATCGCTTCTCCCGAGCAGCGCAGGATGCCGTCGATATAGAGGGAAATGGTGCCTTGCTCGGCATTCTGGATGATCACAGCCTGATGCCATCCCGTATCGGTCGGAAGATACGAGGTAAGGTTGTTCGTTCCCGTACCGCCGTTTCCCGTGATGCCGAGATTGAGGACCTTGTCACTGGAATTGATCCAGAGCCCGAAATAGCGATAGGCGTTCTCACTGGCAGACAGGCCCTTCTGGAAGAGACAAGGCCAATTTGAGCCGGAGGTCAGACCCTTCCACTTGTAATAGATTTCTGCGGTAAAACTGTCGTCTGCCGTGAAATTCAGCTCCGCGCTGTCTGGAATCATGAGAGACTGTCCCGTGCCGCTGAACGAAAGCCCGTTATACACGCGGCCGTTTTCCGTCAGCGTCGGGCTGCCGGAAAGGATGGCGTCGTGTCCGTTTCCGGTCACGTCTTTTACCATCCCGTTTTCGATGGCATCGAAAGCGAGGTAGACAATCAATCCGTCCTCGGCAGGATATTCATATTCTACGGGAGGGTCCGTCTGAGAGGGTGCAGTGGTTTCTGCGGCGGATGTCGCTGCCGCGGTCCCTGTCGTTTCCGAACCGCCTGCCGCAGAGGATGTCGCTTGTGAGGAGGCCGTGGTCTCTGTATCCTGCGGCTTGCCGCAGGATACAGAGATTCCCATGACCAAGGCGATTACAAGAAAAAATGCCGTGATTTTTTTCATTCTGCTGTTTCCTTTGCGAGTGAAAACGAATTATTCGGAAATGCTTTGGATGTATGTTTCGGAAATGGCGCAGTCATAAATCCGGATATCGTCGATGATTCCGGTGAACTGTCCCTGATTTCCGCTGTTGCCGTTATAGGCGATAAAGAGATTGGCTTCCGTCATGGCGTTGATCGCGTCCGTCGTACCGACGAGGATGCCGTCAATATAGAATTTCAGCGTGCCTGCCTCTCCGTCCTGAACCATGACGAAGGTGTGCCATTCCGTATCCAGCGTGTAATTTTGGGGCGCGATGTTCAGCGTGCCGGTTGCGTTGGCGTTGGAGATGCCGAACTGCGGAATTTTATTCGTATGATTGATCCAGAAGCCGAAGTATTTGAAATTCTTCGTTGTGGTCATAAGTCCGTTGTTGATAATGCAGGGCCAGTTGTCAAGCGCTCTGCCGTCCCATTGGAATGTAGCGACGAGAGAAAAGCTTTTATCGGCGGAAAAAGCAAGGCTGTCGGATTTTTTTACTTCAATGTGCTGGCCGAGCGCAGTAAAGGAAAACGCATTTCCGTCTTTTCCCTCGACGATTTCGGGCGTGCCGGCGATGGTGCCGTCGTTTCCATTGCCAGAAAGGTCGACAAGGACACCGTCTTGATTTTCCTCAAAGTTCCAATACGCCGCAAGGTTTTTAGCATATTCGTCGGTGCTGGGGGTAATGGGCGTCGGCGTCGAGGTGGTCGTCTCCGTTGTTTGCGGGGGTTCGGTGGTCGCGGTGGTTGCTGTTGTTGCCGTGGTTTCGGTCGTCTCAGGTGTCGTGGCGGTCGTACCGGAGGTTGTGGTGGTTGCAGTCGTTTCTGTGGAGTCCGTGGGGGCTGTGGTTTCCTCAGCCGTTCCGCCGCAGGCGAACATCGTGGCCGTCAAAACAACAACCAGCAAAAGAGCGAGCAATTTTTTCATGTCTGTGGATCCTTTCTTGGTTAAATTGTAAAAAGAAGTAGGCGTTTTTTGTTCAAAACTTCTACTTTTGTTCTACATTTTAATTATATCGCATTTTTTTCATTTTGTCAATATTTTTCTTCATTGACTTTTATTTGGCAGAATGGTACAATACCTTTGGAAAAAATACCATAGACATTGCTTTTTAACGAGCATGGATTCTTTTTCAACAAAAAGGAAGGAAACGTTATGAAACTGAAACCGAAAGCCAATCAGCTGAAATATTTAAACTGGGAGTTTGGCATTTTTCTGCATTTTGGGATCCGGACCTTTTGTCACGGACACCACGACTGGGACGGACGGGCAATGGATGCGTCCCTATTCGACCCGTCCGAGCTTGACTGCGACCAATGGATGCGCGAGATCAAGCTCGCCGGCGCAAGGTTTGCCGTTTTGACGACCAAGCATCATGACGGCTTTGCGCTCTGGCCTTCCGCTTATACGAAGTATTCGGTGGCAAGCTCCGGCTGGCGCGGCGGAAAGGGCGACGTCGTCCGTGAATTCACGGATGCCTGCCATCGTGCGGGGCTTGGCTGCGGGCTTTACTATTCTCCCGCGCAGTGGGGCGGAGAGATCGATTTTTCAAATGAGACGGCTTACGACGAATATTTTATCGGACAGATGACGGAGCTTTTGGACGGAAGATACGGGACGATCGATTATTTGTGGCTGGACGGCGCTTTCTCCGGCGAGCACCGGTATGATACCGACCGGATTGTGGGGAAAATTCGTGACCTTCAGCCGGATATCCTGATTTTCGGGCTGGACGATCCCGACGTCTACGGCGTCGGCAACGAGGACGGATACGTGGATACCCGCAATTTCTACACCAAGACCATTGACCGGTTCGGGAAAGAAAAGACGATGTTTCTTGCAGCGGAGGGGGACTGCCGGCTGCGCGACAGCTGGTTTTATGACCTCAATCCGCAGTCGATCAAATCGACGGAGGAGCTGATCGGCATGTATGAGTCTACCGTAGGGCGCGGCGCGAACTTTCTTCTCAATATCGGACCGGACGACCGCGGGCTTCTTGCGCCGGAGGATGTCGCACGCCTGCATGAGCTTGCGGCGGAGATCCGCAGACGGTATTTTATGCCGCTGCCGTTTGAGGCTGCCGTTATGAAAGACGGGAAGTATGAGATTTCCTATTCCCGGGAGACCTATGCTATGATTTCGGATACGGTCAATCTGCCTCTGGTAAGGCGTGTGGTGATCGAGGAGGATATTACCGAGGGCGAATCGGTGAGGGAATGGCGGCTGATTGCCACGATCCCGTCTAAATATCCCTATACCGATTGGGAGGTCTGTCTTTGCGAGGGTCATGGGATCGGACACAAGCGCATCTGTACGCTGCCGGCTATCCGTTCGCCGCGGTTCAAGCTGGAGGTCCTCGATCATGACGGGGATTATAAGATCAAAAGCATCAAAGCTTATTCGTAGCTTGTCAAAAGTCCGGATGTATTTGCATCCGGACTTTTCTTTTCTATTGCCCCGATCGTGTGATAAAACGCCGCTTCTCCGAATAAATTTATACAGTGAAAACGAAAAGCGGAGGGAAATCTATGGCGATGTCAAAAACGGCGGCGCCTGCCGCGTCTCATGCCTCGGGCCTTAGCCACAGCGAAGTGGCGGCCTCGAGGAATCAACATGGAAGCAATCTTTTTACAAGGCAAAAGCGGAAAAGCTTTCTGAAAAAATATCTAGAGAGCTTTGGCGATCCGATCATCAAAATTCTTCTTGCAGCGCTGGCCGTCAACGTACTTATCATGTTCCGCACGCAGAATTGGTTTGAGACGGCAGGCATTGCCGCGGCTGTCTTTCTTGCAACATTTGTGTCGACCCTTTCGGAGTACGGAAGCGAATCGGCGTTTCTTCGTCTTCAAAGAGAGGCCGAAAATCAGACATGCCGCGTTCGCCGCGCGGGACAGCTCTTTGCGGTTCCCATCGGTGAGATCGTGGTTGGCGACATTGTGCTTTTGGAGGCGGGAGAAAAGATTCCGGCCGACGGAATCCTAGTATCCGGCGCTCTCTCCGTCGATCAGTCCGCGATCAACGGAGAGAGCGCCGAGGCAAAAAAAATCCCGTCCCGTGAGTCGGACCGATGGGATCCCAGCTCTGAAAATCAGCTGTTCCGGGGAACGACGGTCGCTTCCGGAGAGGGAATTATGCTGGTCCGTCGGGTCGGAGACAGCACAATGTACGGAAGCCTTGCCAGAGAACTCCAGGGCGACGCCGTGGACAGTCCGATGAAGGTGAGGCTTGCGGCGCTTGCCAAACAGATCAGCAGACTCGGATATACGGCGGCGGCGCTGATTGCATTCGCGGATCTTTTCAATGCGGTCGTAATGGACAATCGTTATGTCGGCTCCGCCATTGTAGCGGAGCTGCGCAACCTTCCGTTGATGGCGCAGAATCTCATGCATGCGGCGCTGCTTGCCATATCGGTGATCGTGGTAGCGGTGCCGGAGGGACTGCCGATGATGATCACTGTCGTTTTATCCTCCAATATGCGGCGGATGCAGAAAGCGGGCGTGATGGTGCGCAAGCTGATCGGAATCGAAACTGCCGGCAGCATCAATATTCTTTTCACCGATAAAACAGGGACGCTTACGACCGGAAACCTTGCCGTGGAAACGGTGATTTCCGGAGACGGCTGTGTTTATCGCAGTCTTGAGGCTCTGCATGGCTCTCCCAGGCTTGAGCGCCTTGTCGGGCTTTCCTGTATCTGCAATGGCTCCGCTGCGCTTTCCGGAGGAAAGGCGCTCGGAGGCAACAGCACGGAGCGCGCGCTTCTTTCCTTTTGCGCGCCGCTTGCTCCGAAGCTCGCGTCTGTAAAAAAAATAAAGCAGGTCCCGTTTAACAGCGGCAAGAAATATTCTTGGACGAGGATTTCCGATTCGGGCGAATTGGTTCTCATCAAGGGCGCGCCGGAAAAGCTGCTCCCCAAATGCAGCGGCTATTATGACAGAAACGGCATTCGGAAACAGGGGCTTCCGGACACAGTCTGGAAAAATCTTTCGGATATGACAAAAAAGGCGGTGCGCGTCCTTTTGCTTGCGGTCTGCGATCGGGATTTTGACAGGGAAGACGCGAAGCTGACGCTTGTAGCGCTTGTCGGCATTCGGGACAGATTGCGTCCGGAGGTTAGAGAAGCCGTAGAGACGGTGAAGCGTGCGGGGATTCAGACGGTCATGATTACCGGAGACAATCGGGAAACGGCGGTTTCCATTGCGCACGACGCCGGATTGTATACCGGCTCCGCGCGGGAGCTTGTCTTGACGGGGAGCGATCTTGCTCAGATGAGCGATAAGGAGCTGAAGGAAAAGCTTCCGTTTTTGAGAGTCGTCGCAAGGGCTCTGCCGACCGATAAAAGCCGGCTCGTTCGGTTGTCTCAGGAGCTGGGGCTTGTCGTCGGCATGACGGGCGACGGCGTAAACGATGCGACTGCTCTCAAGCGCGCAGATGTCGGCTTTGCCATGGGAAGCGGTACGGAAATGGCGAAGGACGCAGGGGATATCGTGATTTTAGACGACAATTTTGCTTCGATCACAAGAGCTATCCTGTACGGCAGGACCATTTTCCATAGCATTCGGAAATTTATCGTATTCCAGCTTACGATGAATTTCTGCGCCGTCGGCGTGTCGCTTGTCGGTCCGTTTATCGGTGTGGATACGCCCGTGACCGTTATGCAGATGCTGTGGATCAATATCATTATGGATACACTGGCGGGTCTTGCCTTTGCCGGAGAAGCACCTCAGGCCGCATACATGGAGGAAAAGCCAAAGAGTCGCAGAGAGCCGATTGTCACAAGAGAAATGCTGGGGCAGATTCTGATTACCGGCGGATATACCATCCTGATGTGTATCGCATTTTTAAGGCTGCCGACCTTCCGGGAAGCTTTTCGATTTGAGGACGATTTCGTCGGGTTTATGACAGCATTTTTTACTCTGTTTGTTTTCTGCGGGATCTTCAATGCGTTCAATTCCCGTACACACCGGCTCAACCTTCTTTCCAACCTGAAAAAAAACCGGAATTTTTTGGTGGTGATGCTGTTTGTCAGCATTGTCCAGATTTTATTGATATATTTTGGAGGAACCATGTTCCGCACCCATGCGCTTTCCTATCATGCCATTGGGGATATTTTGATGCTTGCATTTACGGTCGTCCCGTTTGATCTTGTTCGGAAGATTTTCGAGAGGCTGAGCATCAAGCACTCTTGAATGTTCCGGAAGAGATTGAAAACGCCGGCGTCCTATGGTATAATAGCGAAAAAATCGACCGGAGGAAATGTGAGATGCAGGATGTTTTGCTTGGAAAGCTGCCGGATCCGTTTGTGTTTGCCGACGGCGGCAGGGTAAAGACCAAAGAGGATTGGGAGCGGCGGCGCCTTGAGCTTCTGCGGGATGCCGTGGGGCTGGAGTACGGTGGGATGCCGCCGGCTCCGGCAAGTGTCTCACTGGAAAGGCTCCATACGCCGCTGCGGGGACGAAAAAACAGCTACCGGATCCATATCGGGGAAGGGAAAAGAACGTTTTCCTTTCTGCTTCATGCCGATATGCCGAACGGGAACGGCCCGTTTCCGGTGCTGATTACCGGGGATGCGTGCTATGAATGCGTGGGGGACGAGGCGGTAGCGGAGGCTAAACGCCGAGGCTTTATGGTGATACGATTTGACCGAACGGAGCTTGCACCCGATATTTATAACAGCGATAGAAGCTCCGGTGTCTATCCTCTCTATCCAGCCTATCCATTTTCGGCGGTTTCCGCATGGGCATGGGGCTATCATCGCGTCATCGATGTTTTGCCGGATATTCCATTTGCAGATACCGGCAGCGTTGCCGTTACCGGTCATTCCCGCGGAGGAAAGGCCGTCCTGCTCGCCGGCGCGACGGATGAAAGAATCCGCTTTGTCAACCCGAACGGCAGCGGCGCGCACGGCTGCGGCTGCTACCGGTATCTGCAGCGTGAGGACAACGGAGAACGCTCTGAGAGGCTTGCCGATCTTGTGCGCGCAGTTCCGTATTGGCTGGGGCCGGATATGAAATCCTTCGCCGGCAGGGAGACGGAGCTTGCGCATGATATGCACTTGATCAAGGCGCTGATCGCACCGCGGTATCTGTTCGAGACGAACGGGACCGGCGACATCTGGGCCAACCCGCGTGGGAGCTATTATTCCTATCGGGCAGCAAAGCGGGTTTGGGATTTTCTTGGTGAGGGCGCTGCTGCTGTCCATTACCGCGACGGCGGACACGGACATACGATGGCGGATATCACGGCGTTTCTCGATTTTATCGACGACATCCTGCGGGGAGAAAAGCCGGAGGATGTGATCCCTGCGGGGTATGAAGCGATCCCGACGGATTTTGGCTTCTGAACCGTATCAAAAAAGGCATTTCTGCCGCTTCAGCGGCAGAAATGCCTTTTATCTTGGCGTCCTTATTATTGTCCGGCCGGCTTGCAGACGTCGACCCAGTCCCGCGCGCCGGAAATCCGGAAGATATCCTCCGGGGCAAGCTCGATGGCGCTGTTTGTACTTCCGCAGGCGGGATATACGGTTTGAAAGCGTTTCAGAGAGAGGTCGAGATATATGGATACGCCTTCCTTTACGGCGAACGGGCATACGCCGCCGACAGCGTGTCCCACACGGCTTGGCACCTCATCCGGCGTCAGCATTTTTGCCTTGGCATGAAATGTTGCCTTGTATTTCGCATTGTCGATCTTGGTGTCTCCGGCACAGACGATGAGCAGCACGGTTCCGTCGAGATCGAGCGACAATGTTTTCGCGATCCGGGCAGACTCTGTTCCCAGCGCTTCTGCTGCGAGTGCGACGGTAGCACTCGAAGTCGGAAGCTCCATGATTTTCTGCTCCATTCCGAACGCTTTTAAATATGCCCTTACGGCTTGAATGGAATCCTGCATGTTTTTCTCCTAAATCTAATATGGATTATAAGGTGATGCCGGCAAGGTCGAACGATATGCCGACGGCAAGTCCGGAGAGATAAATAACGGCGGCTATAATCAGGTTTTCCTTTAGATTCTTGTGGATACGGAAGAGAATGAGAAGGCCTACTCCGGATCCCGCAAGAAGCCCCGCCAGCATGGAGCCGGTACTGATGACCCCATCAAGGAAAAGCTCTGTCAGAACGACCGAGGACGCACAGTTCGGGATAAGCCCGATAAGGCCGCAGACGACGGGACCGAGCACCCCGACCCTGGAAGCGAGCGCGGCGATCTGTTCCTCTCCGATGAAATAGATGATGCTGCCGACGAGCAGGGAAAACACGAAAATAAACAGTGCAATTTGTCCGGTATGAATAAGGGAAGACACCCAAATCCCCTTTTCGCAATGGCAGTGCTCGTCATGGCAGAGCTTAGAGATGCTGTCCTTCCGCGGCGTTTTTCTGCAAAGGCGGAGGACAAGGTCTACGGCAAATCCGATGACGATCCCGCAGGCCGCTTTGATGGCGAGAATGGTGAGGATGCGTGTCACGGGAGCCTGCTCAGAGAGCATGACGGGCAGCATTTCATCCGAGGTGGAAAGGAAAATCGCGATAAGCGTTCCGGCCGAAATGACGCCGCCCGCATATAAGTTTGCGGCGGAGGCGGAAAAGCCGCATTGGGGAACGACGCCGAGCAGTCCGCCGACCGCCGGGCCGAATACGCCGGCCTTTGCGGCGGCCGCCTGTGTTTTTTCGGCCGCCTTGTGTTCAATGAATTCAAGAATCAGATATGTGATGAATAAAAACGGAATCAGCTTTGCCGTATCGAGCAAGGCTTCCAAAAGTACGTCGAGCATGGACTCTCCTTTTTATAGAATCATGTTTTCATTTTATAATGGGAAGACGGCTTTGTCAACATCCGCATAAATATTTTATGAAAAATACGATGGCTGCTTGGAATATTGCCGCAGTCACCCGATTTATCGCTTTGCAAAAGCAAAACGGCAAAAAGCAGACAGCGCCGGCTGTCCGCTTTTATGACGCATTATTTTATTTTTGTAAATGAGAGACTTGATACCTCTTAAAAGATTTTTTCCGCCAGCGCATCGAGCGACTCGTTGGAAAAGCTGCCGATCTCGATATCGGGAGTGAGCGTCCAAACCTCTGTATGAGAGATCTGCTCTCCTTTTTTCAGCGTTTTCATCTCAGAGAGGGATTCTGCCTCGGTGAACAGGTCGCACGCATACGCCTCGCAGGAGCAGCCAAAGTCAGGATAGCTTCCGGCTGCATTAACGGCATAGGACTTGACAAGCGCCTGTCCGTGATTGACATAGGCGATTTTTCCCGCCGTATTGTTGATGCCGAACTTGATGCTTTGAGATATGCCGGGATCCTGTCTTAGCGCAATGTACCGGTCTCCCCAGAAGATTCTGGGATCTGTCATTTTCGTGTAGGGCCACAGGGCCAGCACACGGTTGGCAAGAAGTCCCGTGTCCTCCTGTGGCTGCGGTACTATCACAGCGCCGTTTTTATCCATGACGGACAGGCACCATACGGCGCCGGTGACGGATTCTTTCTTTGTGTTTTTTACCGTATGTGTTGCGGTGAATTTCGGTTCCGTCTCGTCCATAGAGATGCTCATAGAAAACTGCAGACCGGTGACGGCCTGAACGGGCGGATCGAACACGGCTCCCGTCTGATTGACGGAATATACCACCTTTTCGCAATCCGGATAATACGTTTCGGGAAGCTTTTCGGGGGACAGCCACATCCGGTGTCCGCCGTAGATATACCACAGCTTTCCTTCTCCGAAAACAGAAGAGACATCCGACGTTTTCTTGCGCTCGATGTCCTCGAACATGAGATTCTCTTTGCCGAGCAGATTGCATTTGATAATGCGCGGTCCGATGTCGATGGTCACGTAGATCTCCATCGCATCATTGGAAATGGCGAGGCATTTCCCAAAGTTTTTATAGGTCGTTTCCTTAATAGAAATCATACCAAAATATCCTTTCAATGGTTCGTTATCTATATAAAAAACGGCGGAGCCGTTTGTTGCACGGTATCGGTGAAAGGCATTGGAATTCTATTTCAGGTTCTGTTCCTTTTCGTTTTTCAGTGCCTCAAGCTCACGCATGAACGTCTCCAGATCCTTGAATTCCCGATAGATGGAAGCGAACCGGACATATGCCACGTCATTGATGGCCTTTAACTTCTCCATGACAAGAACGCCGATGTGCTTCGAGGAGACCTCTCTGCTCAGGGAATTCTGCAGCTCAGACTCGATTTCATTTGCCACGTTTTCCATCTGCTCCATCGTGACGGGACATTTATAGCAGGATTTCATGATCCCTGCCAGCAGCTTGGATTTGTCAAAAACTTCGCGTGTATTGTCTTTTTTCACCACAATAAGAGGCAGGCTCTCGATGACCTCATAGGTGGTAAATCGATTTTGGCAGGAAAGACATTCCCGCCGGCGCCGGATGCTGGAGCCTTCTTCTGTCGGCCGTGAATCGATGACCTTGCTTTCGGTATATCCGCAGACGGGACACTTCAATGCGGCATGCCTCCCCAACATAAAATTTTCTTGCTTTTCTTTTCTATTATAGCACATGATTTCAAAAAAGTAAATCGGTAATCCGGAAAATTTTGACGGATTTCATAACTTTTTGCCAAGAAAATATGCTTCTAAAGGCTCCTATGTGGTATAAAGGAGAAATCTGACACGTTTTCCAAAAAGCCACCGATGACAAAATCCCGTATTCCGCGTATAATCAAAGGCAGATGAGCAGCCTGTCCCAGAATGAGGGGGCTTGCCTGAAGGAGTTTACATATGGAAAAAAAGAAGAAAAAAACGCTCAAATGTCCAAAGCTTGGACGAGGTGCCCAGCGCCTTCTGCTCCTGACGCTTCCTGCGGTTTTGGCGATGGCGCTGTATACGGCTGTTTATGTCGGCGGAAAGGATACATATGAAATCGCAGCCAGCATGGATACCATTCTTTATATGCTGGACAGGCTTGGCCTGAGCCTTGTATTTTCCGTCATGGGAAGCCTGCTTTTCGATATGCTGGAGAAGAGAGAAAAAAGAGAATGAGGCTATAACAGGTTTTCTATGGTATCCGTCAGCATGACTGCGGTGACGTCATGCATTTCGGCCGTCGGATGGTTGATGCGGTTGACAAGGAGCTCCGTGGTATCGACACCGCTGCAGGACAAACGCTCCCAATAGGCGTAAACGTCGCAGACCGTGATTCCGTATTCCCGGTATAGCTTTCCGGCGGCAGCCATCATGCGGTCGAATTTTCCGCTTGTCTGTGTCGACATGGTTTTCAAGGCAAGCTTTCGGGCGCAGGGAAGCGTATCCGGATGCAGATAGCTGTTCATCCTGTTCGGCGTTACGAAAACCACGTGTGGAACGGCGCTGGTCAGTCGCTCGAAAAGCGTTTTCAGCGCGGCTTCAAATCGTTCCTCCGGATGCAGAGCGTCGTTTAGTCCAAAGCAGACGACCGCGATGTCGGGGCTTGTTCGGATCAAGTCGAGGGACAGCGGAAGCGCCGTATGCGCGTTATATCCGCTTTTTGCGAAATTCCAATAGGCGACAGAGGGCTCCCCGTATTTTTTGCGGAGAGCTTTTACGGTTTTCCAGGCATAGCCGTCCTCCGGATGCCTTTGCGTTTCAAATCCATAGGAACAGGGATAAAATTCAAAGCATCCTTCTGTGATGCTGTCGCCAAGAAATGCCAGCTTTAACTCAGCGCTCTGTCTCATATCTGTTCCTGCAATTCCTTTTGATAGTCCCTGAGGATTTGAATGACCCGGCCTGCGCTGTCCGCCGTATTCATGAGCCCGCGTATACGTGCGGAGCCTTCCATTCCTTTGGTGTAATAGGCAATGGCGGCGCGGCTTTCTGAAACGGCGACTTTCTCTCCCTTATCTTCCCTCATCAAGGCGAAATGGTGCAGCGCCTCCTCGATCCGTTCGGCGGGGGACGGCGGCAAGTATGGCTCTCCCCGCAGCATGGCATGGATCTCTTCAAAGATCCACGGATTTCCGAGCGCGCCGCGCGCGACGGCGACGCCGTCGCAGCCGGTCGTGTCGAAGAGGCGCCGTGCGTCCGCGGCATGGAAAACATCTCCGTTCCCGATAATGGGAATCCCGACGGCCTTCTTGACCGCGCCGATATATTCCGGATGGATCCCGGGCGAGTACAGCTCAGCGCGGGTCCGCGCATGGATGCAGAGCGCCGCGGCACCGGCCTGCTCCAGACTTTTCGCCATTTCTACCACGTGGATGCTTTCCCCGTCCCAGCCGAGTCTCAGCTTGGCTGTAACGGGGATTTTTCCGCATACGGCGCACATTGCCCGTATGATGTCCGCCGCTTTTTCAGGCTCCCTCATGAGCGCGCTCCCGTCTCCGTTTTTCACGATCTTTGGCATGGGGCAGCCCATGTTGACGTCGATGGCGGCCGGAAGCGTTCCGTCCTTTTCGGCGCGCTCAAGGATTTTTTCTGCCGCCTCTGCCATGATGCCGGGATCGCTGCCGAACAGCTGAACGGCGCACGGCATCTCCTCCGGACGGATCCGGGCGAGGACCGGCGTTTTTTTATCTCCGTAGCAAATGGCTTTAGCAGACACCATTTCTGTCGTCATATAGTCGGCTCCGTGAGCCTTGCAAATTTTTCGGAAAGCGGGATCGGTCATCCCGGCCATAGGAGAAAGCCAGATACAGCCGAACCGCTTGCCGTTAATGGAAATCCATCCCTGCATCGTTTCCTCACACAATAAAATTTCTTGATTTGCTTTTTTATAGCATATCATATCGCAAAGTTTGAGGTTTGTAAATATAATTTTTAAATTCCCTTGAATTTTATGGACGGGATGTGAATTTGCAGAAAATTCCCTTGAAATATTCTGGGAATTATGATATATTATTTTAAATTATAATATTTTTGCTTATGGAAATAGAAGCGGGACAGAAAAAAGGAGGCGGCGGGAGAGCATGGAACACACATCTGAGCGGTTGACCGGGCTGTCCGCACAGGGCGCGCTTGCCGCAATATCGAGGAATCTGGAAAGAACGGCCGTACAGGAAGCCTCTGCCGTCGAAAAGCGATTTGCCCATATAAAAGAAAAAGCATCTCTTTTGGCGCGCCGTATGTTAAGGGAAGCCGGCTGTTCTGATCTTTTGGAGGCGGTCCTGACCACCGATGAAGCGGTCCGCCTTTACAGAGAAAGCGTGAGTGAGGCTGTCAAGACGCCGCTGTTTGGAAACGTAAATCATGCTGAGGAGCCCTTTTTCTTTCGGCAAGGGAAACGCTTCGACCGTCTGTATCTGTGCAAATGTATTGCAGAGGCCGCCGGCACGCATGATCTGAAATCCATGATCCCGCTTGTTTTAGGAGGCCTGTCGGAGCTTCCGTACGGAAGGGAGAAAAGGGTCGCGTTTTTAAGGAACCGGCAGGCATCCCGCGCATTTGAGCGGTTTGCCAAATATCTTGGCGGTGTTTCCGCCGTTTATGAGGATAATTTCCAGAACGCCTGCGAGTCGGTCTATACCGGCGAGGCGACTTATGCGGTCATTCCGATTGCCAGTACCTCAGACGGAAGGCTCAACAGCTTTTACCGGCTGATGGAGAAGTATGAGCTGAATATCGTCCTTTCCTGCGACGTCGATTCTGACGACGGCGAGAGTTCGACAACTTTCGCGCTTGTGTACCGAGACAGAGTATATATCCCGACGCAGGGGACCCCGCTGCTCGAATGCAAAATCACCTTTGAGAGAATTTCCGATCTTGCCGATCTTGCCGATGCCGCGGAATATTTCGGCGCTACGCTGGAGTCGGTCGAAGCGCTTCCGCTTTTGTTCTCAGGACGCGCGGGTGCGTTCGACATGATTTTCGGGCTTTCCGGCGCCGATTGTGCGGGACTGTTTTCCTATCTTGCGCTGGAATATCCCCAAGCGGCTGCCGTCGGTATCTATGACAGAACGGAAAGGGGACCGTCATGATAATACTGGGGATCGATCCGGGGATCGCCATCGTCGGCTACGGCGTGATCGAATATCGGAATTCCGTATTCAAAACGCTTGCGATGGGGTCGATCCAGACGCCGGCGGGGATCGACGTGGAGCGCCGGCTCGAAATGGTGTATGACGATATGTGCGAGCTGATTGAAATGTATCATCCGCATGAAATGGCGATCGAGGAGCTGTTTTTCAATACCAATCAAAAAACGGCGATCGCGGTAGCGGAGGCGAGGGGCGTTATTTTGCTTGCTGCCACGAAAAAAAACATCAGGATCAGCGAGTATACGCCGCTTCAGGTAAAGCAATCCGTTGTCGGCTACGGGAGAGCGGAAAAATCTCAGGTGATAGCTCTTGTAAAGATGATTTTGAAGCTGGAGCATGCGCCGAAGCTTGATGACACGGCAGATGCGCTTGCGCTTGCGATCTGCCATGCGCACTGTGCAGGCTCCAAGATGCAGGGGTATTACAACCAAAAAAAACAAAAATTGCTGTAAGAAAAAAGAGGGACTCGCATGTTTTACTATTTGAAAGGGACGCTTGTTCTCACGGAGCCTTCGGCTGCGGTCGTGGACTGCGGCGGCGTCGGGTATAGGCTTACGGTCAGCGCCAATACGCTGGCGAAGCTTACATCGCTGGGCGAGCCGGTATGTCTTTATACGTATTTTTACGTAAGGGAGGATGCGGTAGAGCTATTCGGCTTTTTTTCCGTGGAGGAGCTGTCCGCCTTCAAGCTCTTGATTTCCGTATCCGGTGTGGGACCGAAGGCGGCGATGGCGGTTTTGTCCGTGCTCACGCCGGAAAAATTCGCGCTTGCGGTGACAATGGGCGATGCGAAGGCGATTTCCAAGGCGCAGGGGGTCGGAGGAAAGACGGCTGCGCGTGTGGTACTGGAGCTGAAGGATAAGGTGGCGAAGGAATTCTCGGCGGAAATCGCGGACGTACAGCCGGACGCCGCCGCGGCAGAAGAGACGGTCCTTGGCAACGTAGACGAGGCGGTAACGGCGCTGATGGTCCTCGGTTATACGAGGCAGGAGGCGCAGGCGGCGCTGAAGGGCGTCCCGCCCTTGCTGCCGCTGGAGGATATGATCACCGCGGCGCTGCGCAAAATGGGCGCGAGGCTATAGGGCTTGGACGATGCGGAGCAAGAGGTATGCCAGAGAAAGGATGACGGCTTATGATAAATAAATTTGAGTCCCGATACGAGGACGACGCCATAGACGACAGGATCGTCGGCGCTGCGGCGCAGGACGAGGACGCGGAGCTCGACTTCGGGCTTCGTCCGCAGACGCTGGAAGAATATATCGGGCAGGAAAAGGCAAAGGAAAGCCTGAAAATCTATATCGAGGCTGCCAAAATGCGCGGGGAAGCGTTGGACCATGTGCTGCTGTACGGTCCTCCGGGACTTGGCAAGACGACGCTTTCGGCAATCATCGCAAATGAACTCGGCGTCAATATCCGCATCACCTCCGGTCCTGCCATCGAAAAGCAGGGGGATCTTGCGGCGCTGCTGACCAATCTCGGACGAAACGACGTTCTTTTTATTGATGAAATCCATCGGCTTTCCCGCAATATTGAAGAAATTTTGTATCCGGCAATGGAGGATTATTCGCTTGACATCATCATCGGGAAGGGCCCTGCGGCAAGGAGCATCCGTCTGCCGCTTGAAAAATTCACGCTGATCGGTGCGACGACAAGGGCAGGTCAGCTCACGACGCCTTTGCGCGACCGTTTTGGCGTCTTGCTTCGGCTTGAGCTTTACACGCCGGAGGAGCTGGTCCGGATCATCCGGAGAAGCGCGGGTATATTAAATATCGATATCAGCGATGATGGTGCGATGGAGATCGCAAGGCGTTCGCGCGGTACGCCGAGAATTGCCAACCGCCTGCTCAAGCGGGTGCGTGATTTCGCGCAGGTCAAAAGCGACGGAAGGATCACGTCACAGGTAGCGGACCAGGCACTCGACATGCTGGATATCGACAAGCTGGGGCTTGATAATATCGATCGGCGCATGCTCGAATCGATCATCCGGTTTTACGATGGCGGGCCTGTCGGCATCGATACGCTGGCCGCTACCATCGGTGAAGAAGCAGTGACCATCGAGGATGTCTATGAGCCGTATCTTATCCAGATCGGATTTCTGAACCGCACTCAGCGCGGACGCTGCGTGACAAGGCTTGCGTATGAGCATCTTGGTCTCCCGTTTTCCGGTGCGTCCGCGGAGCCTGCCGATGCCGGGGAGTCCGACAACGGCCTGTGAGCGGGAAAATGGGAAGGAAAAATTAGAGGATTATGTGGACAGCAGATAAGTGGCGGGAGTATACGCTTTGCGACGCTTCGGACGGCGAGCGGCTTGAAAAATGGGGGAATTATATCCTGCGGCGTCCTGACCCGCAGGTGATCTGGAAGGGAGAACGGAAAGCATCGCTTTGGAAGGACGCCGATGCCGTCTATACAAGAGAGGGCGGCGGCGGACGCTGGACGAAGCTGGAAGTTCCGGCGTCTTGGGAGATAGGATACGGGGCGCTTCGGTTCAAAATCAAGCCGATGGGCTTCAAGCATACGGGCCTTTTTCCGGAACAGGCGGTCAACTGGGACTGGTTTTCCGAAAAGATCCGCGCAGCGGACCGTCCGGTGCGGGTGCTGAACCTTTTTGCCTATACCGGAGGGGCGACGGTCGCCGCGGCGGCGGCGGGCGCCGAGGTCTATCATGTGGATGCGGCGAAGAACATGGTTGCCCTGGCAAAGGAGAATGCGGCGCTTTCCGGTCTTTGCGGCGAAAAAATCCGGTATTACGTGGACGACTGTACACGCTTTTTGCAGGTCGCGCTCAAAAAAGGCATTCGGTACGATGCCATCATCATGGATCCGCCTTCCTACGGCAGGGGGCCGTCTGGCGAGGTCTGGAAGCTTGAGGACTGCATCGGCGATTTTGTCGAGCTTGCGGCGGCTGTGCTGTCCGATGCGCCGCTGTTCTTTCTTTTGAATTCCTATACGGCCGGCCTGTCGCCGTCTACAATGGGATATCTTTTGAAGCTCAAGCTGGAAAAAAAGCGAGGGGGGCTCGTTCTTGCCGATGAAATCGGGCTTCCGGTCGCACAGACGGGCGGCGTTCTTCCGTGCGGCGCTTCGGCAAGATGGACAAAACTGCAATAGGAGAAAACATGGCTGAAACGATCATTCGGACGGAGAATCTTTCCTTCGCCTATGAGGAGGAGGGGAATCGAATCCCCGTCATTGAAAACTTGAATCTGGAAATCGAAAAGGGAAGCTTCGTCGCCGTGCTGGGACACAACGGCTCCGGAAAAAGCACACTGGCAAAGCTTATCAATTTGATTTTGACGCCGACGGGCGGGACTCTTTCTCTGTTCGGAGAGAAGGTCGACGAGAAGGAAATGTCCGACGACGCGCTGTATGCGCTGCGCCAGAGGATCGGCATGGTATTCCAGAATCCCGACAATCAGCTTGTCGCGACGGTTGTGGAGGAGGATGTCGCATTTGGCCCGGAAAATCTCGGGATCCCGCCGGCGGAAATCCGAAAACGCGTGGACGATGCTTTGGATATCGTCGGGATGCGTGCCTTTGCCAAGCACTCGCCGCATCAGCTTTCCGGCGGACAGAAGCAGCGCGTGGCAATTGCGGGAATCATTGCGCTGCGTCCGGATGTCATCATTTTCGACGAAGCGACGGCGATGCTGGACCCGCGCGGCCGCGCGGACATCCTTGCGACCATTGAAAAGCTGAACCGGGAATTCGGGACGACGGTCATCCATATCACGCATTATATGGAGGAAGCGATCCGGGCGGGCCGTGTGATCGTCATCGACGACGGGAAAATCGTGCTGGACGGTACGCCGCGGGAGGTCTTTTCCGCGGTGGATACTGTCAAGGCTGCGGGACTTGACGTACCGCAGGTTACGGAGCTGATGCTGGAAATCCGAAAGGATGGCTTTGATTTTCCGGCGGACGCGCTCACCTTTTCGGAGGGCGCGGATGCGGTGGAGGCTTATATCTTAAAGACAAGAAATAAAAAGGAACATTCATGAACGCAGCAGAATTACGCGGAGTATCTTATATTTACAGCGAAAACACACCGTTTCGCAAGGTCGCTGTCAATGATATCGATATCACCTTTGAAGAAAAAATCATAACGGGCATCATTGGGCATACCGGTTCCGGAAAATCGACCGTATCCCAGCTTCTCAACGGACTTTTAAAGCCGACATCCGGAACGGTATCGGTCGAGGGGAAAGACATATGGGAAGAGCCGAAAAAAATCAGACAGGTCCGCTTTACGGTCGGACTGGTATTCCAATATCCGGAATATCAGCTGTTTGAGGAAACCGTATACAAGGACATCGCCTTTGGCCCGAAAAACATGGGGCTGGATGAGTCGGAGATCGACCGCCGCGTCCGCACGGCGGCGGAGCTTGTCGGACTTACACCGGATTTTTTTGAAAAATCTCCGTTCGATCTTTCCGGAGGACAAAAGCGGCGCGTGGCGATCGCCGGCGTGATGGCGATGCGTCCGAGGATTCTGATCCTCGACGAACCGGCGGCGGGACTGGATCCGCGCGGCAGGGACGAGATCCTATCGAGGATCGTCGAATATCAGAAAAAAACGGATTCTACCGTTCTTATGATCAGCCACAGCATGGAGGATATGGCGGCATACTGCGATAAAATTCTGGTAATGAATGAGGCAAAGCCGTTCCTTTATGGGACGCCGGCCGAGATCTTCGGACAGGCGGAGGTCTTGGAGCGCGTGGGGCTTTCCGTTCCGCAGGTGACAAAGCTGATGCGGGAGCTTCGCCGGCGCGGATATGACGTGCGCACGGACATATATACCGTTGAGCAGGCGAAGGCAGAGGTGGAACGCCTTGTCGGGGGTGATGCCGCATGCTAAAGGATATAACGCTCGGTCAGTTTTTCCCCGGAAATTCCATTCTTCACAGACTCGATCCCAGGATCAAGCTGATACTTGCCGTCGTATATATTGTAATGATCTTTCTCGCAAAGGGCGTCACTGCCTATGCGCTGGTGGTGCTTTTTACGGTATTTCTCGTCGCGGTATCCAAAATTCCGGTCAGGACCATTCTGAAAAGCCTGAAGCCTCTTCTCATTGTGCTGATCATCACAGCGCTTATCAATATTTTCTGGAACGGGGGCACGACACCGCTGTTCACGATCTGGAAGATCACCGTCTATAAAGAGGGTGTGATCCGGGCGGCGGCAATGGCGCTGCGTATCATCCTTCTCATGGCGGGGACCAGCGTCCTGCTGACCTATACCACCTCGCCTATCGCATTGACGGATGCGATCGAACGGCTTTTGTCTCCGCTTCGTGCGATCAAGGTGCCGGTGCATGAATTTGCAATGATGATGACCATCGCACTTCGTTTTATTCCGACGCTGATTGAGGAGACGGAGAAGATCATGAATGCGCAAAAGGCGCGAGGCGCGGATTTTGAATCCGGCAATTTGATCAAAAAGGCAAAATCGCTGATCCCCGTTCTGATCCCGCTTTTTATTTCTTCGTTCCGCCGCGCGGAGGAGCTTGCAACGGCGATGGAATGCCGCTGTTACCGAGGCGGCAAGGGCAGGACTCGGATGACTGTGCTTCATCTGAAGGCGCATGATTTTCTCTTTACACTTTTTGTCTGCTTCACAGTGGCGGGAATCGTGCTGCTGAATATATATTTACCCGTTTATACGATTTAACCTGGAGGACATCTATGAAACACCTATTGCGGCTCTCCTATCTCGGCACGAATTATTGCGGCTTTCAGGTCCAGCCGAATGGGAATACGATACAGGCGGAGCTGCAGAACGCCGCGACAAAGCTTTTCTCCACCGCCTGCGGCATCACGGGATGCAGCCGTACGGACAGCGGCGTGCATGCGCTTGAATACTATGCGGTGCTCGAGGAGCACAGCGGCTCGGAAATCCCGGAGGAAGCGGTGCCAAGAGCGATCAATACGTACCTGCCTCGCGATATTACGGTATCGCAGAGCATGCGTGTCCCGGAGGATTTTTCCATTCGGCGCGCAGTGACCGGAAAAGAATACTTGTATCTTATTTGGAATGGAGAATACCGAAATCCCTTTTATGCGGACCGCGCGCTGTTCTATCCGCAGCGGCTCGACTGCCGGAAAATAGAAGAGGGACTGCCGTATTTTCTCGGCTCTCATGACTTTCGCGCATTCATGGCGAGCGGGAGCGAAATCGAAGATACTGTAAGGACCATAACGGATTTTAGAGTGGCAAGGGACGACGGTTTTGTAAAAATCTATGTTTCTGCGGACGGATTTTTATATAATATGGTAAGGATCCTTGTGGGGACGCTGCTCGAGCTGTCGGAAGGGCGGATCGCCGCAAATGCGCTTCCGTCGATTCTGGAGGATGGAAAAAGAGAGCGGGCAGGCCGGACGGCGTCCGCGTGCGGACTGTATTTGAACCGAGTATTTATTCGTGCGGGATTCTGCGATTGAGAGGAGGGGTGCCGGTGCGCATCAGAGGGAAAAGAAAAAAACCGGCAGTCGCTCCGGAAAATTTGACCGAAAGCGGTATTTATTATAAAAAATTGGCAGATAAATATCATATCGCCGTTCGAATCGTTCTGGTCCTGCTTGTCATATTCCTGATTGCGGCGCTGATAACCGGGCACAGCGCGCTCAAAGCGGAAAACTTCCGGTATTTGCTCCAATCTGCCGGACTTGGCGCCTCGGCCGCTGAAAATCCATATTCCAATATCGTATACACAGCGAACAGCAGTACGGCATTTGCGCTTTACGAGGAAAACCTTGCTGTCGCGGGAGATGGGAGCGTCTGCTTGTATCATCCCTCCGGCGAGGTGCTTTTCCGAACCTCTGCGGAGGGAAAAGCGACGGTAGACACCTCCGGCAAATATATGGCGGTATACGCTCCGGGGTCTCGGAGCCTGACACTATACCATTCCTTCGCACAGGTCCATGCCCAGACGACGGAGTCTCCGATCGGGACGGCTGCGGTTGCGGAAAACGGCGCCTTTGCCGTATCGGTGACGGAAGGCTCCGGTGCTTCGGTTTTGGTTTATAATTCTGAATTCCAACCGGCGTATATGTGGACGATAGAAAACGGCGTCGTGTTTGATCTTGCCATTTCGCCAGACGGAAAATCGGTTGCTGTGCTGCTGCTCTCTTTTTCCTCCGGTTCTTATTACACGGAGCTGGCGGTCAAGAACATCAGGACGGACCGGCTGCTGACGACGGAGCAATTTCCTGGAAAAATGCCGGTCTGTGTTGAATTTTTCTCCGGAGGCGGATTCTTTGCAGCGGTTGACGGGTCGATTTCTTTCTATCGTGCCGGCGGAGAAAAAATATCTCAGCAGGCAATTCCTGCCGGTTCCTTTCGATACAGCACGGACGGGCGCGACGTCGCGATTCTGACATCCTCTTCTCAAATTGCCGTTTTTTCGGGCACGGGAGACAGAAAAGCGGAATTTTCCTTGGAGCGGACTGCGTTTGACATAGATTACTATGACGGGCTCGTCTGCTGCATCTCCGAAGCGACCCTCTATCTTTGCGATACATCATCGGATGCTGCTACCCAATGTCAGGTGGACGAGGGCGTGCTCGATTTGTTTTTGCTTGACGACGGGAGCGTGCTGCTTTGCTATGCTTCCGGAGCCAAGCGATGGATCCCTTAAATGAAAGCGAGGTTTTTCCATGTCTATTTTATTGGATATTTTACTGATTGCCGTTCTTGCCGCCTGCGTGGTGATCGGATGGAAGCGGGGCTTTGTCCGCGCTCTGAGGGGCTTTGTCACCTATATCCTGTCCTTTGCCGTGGCAAATTCGCTTTATCGGCTGATCGCAAAAACGATCATCACCCTGCCGTTCCTTCAAAATATGATAACGGACGTAGAAATGCCGGCACTTCCCGCTGATGCCACCTTCCTTGACAAGGTGAGCGCCATTGTTCAGTATATTTCGGAACAAAGCGCGGGGGAGGGCTCGGAAGGCATTTCTGAGACGATGGAGGCGATCCTCAACAATTATATCGCGGAGCTGCTTGCTTCCATAATTGGCTTTGTTGTGGTTTTCCTTGTGACGGTCCTTATTCTGAAGCTTTTGCTCTGGATCCTCGATATGATCGTGAGCAGAACGCCGGTCATCCGGCAGGCGAATGGGCTGCTCGGATGCCTTATCGGTCTTTTGAACGGCTTTTTCTGGACGTGGATGATATCCAATGTCTTCGTCAATTTTGCGCTTCCGTTTTTGAGCGACAGGTGGCCGACCGTTTTTGTTTCGGAAATGGCTGACTCCTTTGTTGTGAAGCTGTGTACGAAAATCAATCCGATCACGTATTTGTTCATGCTGATTAACCTGATATTCAATTAAATCTTGAGAGGAATAGATTATGCAGATGTGTTCAAGATGCCATAAAAGAATGGCGGTATTGTTTATTACAAAAATCGAAAATAATGAAACCAAAAATGAGGGACTGTGCCTGAAATGTGCGAAGGAGCTTGGGATCCCGCAGGTGGATTCTATTTTATCCAATATGGGGATTTCAGACGACGACCTCGAAAACATGGAAAACGACATCGAGGGGCTCATCGCGTCGGGCGGCACGCCTGAGGAGGGCGACGACGAGCATGAAAGCCGGACGCCCGCTTTGGATTTGTCCAAAATCTTCGGAAACCTTCCGCTCGGACCGATGCCGGGAATGGAGAAGGGACGCGCAGAAAAAGAGAGGGCACAGAAGAACAAGTCCTCGAAAAAGGACGAAAAGAGCCGAAAATATCTTGATAATTATTGCCGTGACCTAACAAAGGATGCCAGAGAAGGCAGGCTTGACGCGGTCATCGGCAGGGAACGGGAAACGGCGCGCGTCATGCAGATTCTGACGCGCCGGCAGAAGAACAATCCGTGTCTTATCGGCGAACCGGGCGTCGGAAAAACGGCGATCGCCGAGGCGCTGGCACAGCGCATCGCCGAGGGCAATGTCCCTTATAAGCTGAAGGATAAAGAGGTACATCTGGTGGATCTCACGGCGCTTGTCGCCGGAACGCAGTTCCGCGGACAGTTCGAGAGCCGAATGAAGGGACTGATCGACGAGGTCAAGGCACTTGGCAATATCATTCTCGTGATCGATGAGGTCCACAGCATCGTCGGCGTCGGAGATTCGGAAGGAAGCATGAATGCGGCCAATATTTTGAAGCCCGCGCTTTCCCGCGGCGAGATCCAGCTAATCGGCGCCACCACGCTTACGGAATACCGAAAATATATCGAGAAGGATTCTGCGCTCGAACGCCGCTTTCAGCCGGTGATGGTCGACGAGCCTTCGATTGAGGAGACGAAAAAGATCCTTTCCGGCATCAAAAAATACTATGAGACCTATCATAAGATTCACATTTCCGATGAAATGATCGACCGTGCGGTCGAGCTTTCCGAACGATATATCACGGACCGCTTTTTGCCTGACAAGGCCATCGACCTTTTGGACGAGGCGGCGGCTTATGTGGCGATGAATTCTCCCGTTCTCGACCGCGTTTCGGCAGTGGAGGCGGAGCTGGGCCGTCTGAGCGCCGCCGCAGCCGAGCTCGAGCAGCAGACGCCTCCGCCGGAAACAGACGAGAAAGCGCTTTCCGAACGCTACGAAAAAATCGCGTCCATTAAGGCGAGCCAAATGAAAAACGAAGAGGAATATGCAAAGCTTCGCGAGCAGATGGCGACCATTGAGCTGACGCTGGAGGACCTTGCGCGCGTCATCGAGATCTGGACGGGAATCCCGTCCGGCTCTATCACGGCAAACGAATTTGAGCGGCTCGCAGGACTTGCAGACCGCCTGAAAAAGCGGATCGTAGGGCAGGATGCCGCGGTGGATGCGGTGTGCCGCGCGATCAAGCGCAGCCGTGCAGGCGTGACCTACAAAAGAAAACCCGCCTCCTTCATTTTCGCGGGACCTACCGGCGTCGGAAAGACGGAACTTGTCAAGGTTCTGGCGCAGGACCTTTTTCATACGCCGGATGCGCTGATACGGCTGGATATGTCGGAGTTCATGGAAAAGCATTCCGTATCCCGCATGGTAGGCTCGCCTCCCGGCTATGTCGGCTACGACGATGCCGGTCAGCTCACGGAGAAAATCCGACGGCACCCGTATTCGGTCGTTCTTTTTGATGAAATCGAGAAAGCGCATCCGGACGTCATGAATATCCTGCTTCAGATCCTCGACGACGGCAGAATCACCGATTCTCACGGGAAGGAAGTCAAGTTCGACAACTGCATCATTGTGATGACGACGAATGCCGGTTCGTCGGGCGGGGCCAGCGTCCCCGGCTTTGGAAGCGATTCCGCAAAGGCGGCGGAGAACCGGACGGAAAAGGCGCTTTCGGAATTTCTGCGTCCGGAATTTCTCAATCGGGTGGATGAAATCATTACCTTCCGTCCTTTGGATAAGAAAGATTTTGCCGAGATCGCAAAGATCATGCTCGGCGATCTTTCGAAGGTCCTGTGGGAGAAAGGGATCGTTCTTCGCTATACAGACGCTGTGCCCGCCTATATTGCCGAAAAATCCTTTTCGACAAAATACGGGGCAAGGAATATGCGCCGTTTTATCAGCAGAGAGATCGAGGACGTTGCGGCGGAAAAAATCATTTCCGGCTATGATAAGCATATTTCGGAAATTTCCGTCGATGCCGCGGGCGGATGCCTGAGTATCGATGTAAAATGAAATCGGAATGTGCCATCAAGGTCCTTTATTCGGATCCAAAGCTTGCGGTAGTGATCAAACCCTGCGGGATCCCTTCTCAGGCGGATATGACGGGAGATCCGGCGATGCCGGAGATTTTGTCGGAGCAGCTGCAAAGGAAGATATATCCTGTCCACCGGCTTGACCGCGCGGTCGGCGGACTTATGGTATTCGCCTGCAGTGCCGGCGCTGCGGGATCGCTTGGCCGCATGATGGAGCAGGGACTGTTTGTCAAAGAGTATGCAGCGGTCGTTCATGGCGTGCCGGAGCCTTCGTCGGGAGAATATTTTGATTACCTGCTTCATGATAAGAGAAAAAACCGATCGATGTCCAAGGGGCAAGCATGTGTAGACCCACATGCAAGGCCGGCGGCGCTTTCTTATGAAATGCTGGATAAGGCGGCGGGAGAAGAGGTCTTTTCGCTTTTGAAGGTCCGGCTTGCGACCGGAAGGACACATCAAATCCGCGCGCAGCTTTCTGCCCGAGGCATGCCGATTGCAGGGGACGGAAAGTACGGCGCGCATGACAAATGCGAGATTGCCCTCTGGTCTTACCGTCTGACGTTTCCGTATCCGTCCGCAGAAAAGCAAATGGCGTTTCTTTGCCTTCCGGAGCGGACATGGCCATGGAGCATGTTTTCTCTTGAGGCTTTGGCAGAGGATAAAGAAAAGGCCGCGCAAAGCGGCGGAAAGGAATGCATATGAAACGAGTTCTCTCTTTACTTACGGCAGCTCTTGTCGTTTTTTGCCTTGTGTCTTGTGCGGACGGCGCTTCTGTTTCCATATACAAAATACAGCTTGGCAATCAGATCGAGAATTTGTTTATTGGGGATAGGGATATGAGCTCCTATCGGGAGACGGTATCTTATGTCAACAGAGACGGCAGCCCGCGCTTTTCCTATGATATTTACTATGAGCGCGCTTCGGACATTTATTCTGGCTACAACGTATGTGAAACGATCGGTGACTACCGGCTTTACGCCTATGAGGGCGCCGTTTTTGCCGATGCGGGAGAGGGAATGTGTGCGGTCCTGCTGCTCGGCAGTACGTATTTGGACTTCGTCGGCGAATATCTTTCCGGGCAATTCCCGTTTGATGCAGAGTCGCTGGTCCAGCGGTACTCAAGAACAGAAAACGGAAATACTGTGGTCGAATATCAATCCGAATTGACGCCTCAGCGCGCGGCAAGTCTTGCGGAATTCGGAGTCGATCTTCAGGATAAGATCCTCTCCAAGTATACTATCTCGCCGGATGACCTTATTTTATCCATTGAATATTCTGTCCTTGAGCCTTCCGGCGAGTGCTATCCCATATGTACCAGAACGTTCCAAAGCTCTGACGAAAAGGCGGATATGTTTGGTTCCGTCGCGGCGCTGGAGCCCTCGATTTCCGTTGATGTTGTATACGTCGGAGAAGAAAAAAGCGGAAGACATTTTACGGTCCCAGCCAATATTTATGTGGGGCTTGACACGGGAGACGGGGATTATTCTTTCTATTATGATGAGCAGTGTACGCAGCCGTATTCTTATCAGGACGGCAAAATTACCGAAAATGCTGTCATATATGCTCGTGCAAATCGATAAAAAGTATAAGGAAAAAGTACGAAAAAAGACTTGACAAAGTTTTTTATTTATGATATACTCTTTCTCGTCGCAGGAATGAGTCCTCACGACGGAAAGACGCTGGTGTGGCTCAATGGCAGAGCAGCTGATTTGTAATCAGCAGGTTGATGGTTCGACTCCGTTCACCAGCTCCAAAGACGCCGCTTCTTGCTGCGGCGTTATATCTGGGAGCGTTCCCGAGTGGCCAAAGGGGGCAGACTGTAAATCTGTTGCGAGTAGCTTCGGTGGTCCGAATCCACCCGCTCCCACCAGAAAAAGACGATTGCATATGCAATCGTCTTTTTCCATGCCGCGGACTTTGAAAAACATGGCTGCTCTTTAAAGGACCTCTGTCGAAGTATGCGGAGGATTTGAAAGGGCAAGAGCTGCAGCGCATCCCATGAAGGAGAGATGTACGGAAATGATCATAAAAATATTGCAGACGGCTTCGAATGTCAGGCAATCCTACGATATTGCGGGAAAAAATTTTAATTATCAGGGAAAGGCGGGCAGTTTCAGCCGGCTGCAAAACGTGGTCCTTGCCAATTCCCATACCACGATCCGGGGCGTTTACTGTCCTTCCCAATGGGTAAATTATATCCCTTTTCGATATCTTTTTGGAAAAGAGAATCTGACACGGAGATTTCGCTTATATCGGAATGAAAGCTCATATGGCAGCATTGCTTTTTCGAGGCATGGCTGGATGAAGAGCTTTTATGTCATATCCTTGAACAGCGGCGAGACCTTTCATTGCTATTGCTGTGCGAAGGGGACCTTTCGTTATGTTTCGATCTATCAAGAGGAAAAGCAGATCGCTGTCCTGGAAACATATTTGTGTGTTTCCGATGATAAGTACACCCATAAGCTGTATATATTAGACGAATATGACCAGTATGCGGAAGCCTTGTCCTTTTTTGCCGTATACTATGCAAGCCTAACGTTTTCCAAAAGATTTCATATGAGCCGCGGCTCTGTCAGTCAAAGAGCCTGGAGTCTATCAAGGTATAACGATAAATATGACCCGACATGGCGTGAAAAAAATTTTCCCGATGAGGACTTTTTTGGTAAAATCAATCTTTTCTGATAATTCGCCGACGAAATACGGCTGTGCTGCTTCAAAAGGACCTGCAAAATCGGCTGCTTTGCCGCCGTGATTATACATTTTCATCGGAAAATGCTTGCCGGATCTGAAAGACAGCGGGGCCGTCCATCCGGCAGAAGGGAAGCTGTGATGTATAAAATTATGCGGACGCTGGGCGGCTTTATCCGCAGGGAGACCGTTCTTTTCATCTCGATTGTCCTTGCGCTGATATCGGCTGTTTTTGTGCCGCCCAGCCGCGAATATATCTCCTATATCGATTGGGACACCTTATTTCTGCTTTTTAGCCTAATGGCGGTAGTAAAGGGTTTTCAAAAGACAGGCTTGTTTCTTTATCTTGGCGGGCGCATGCTGAAGAAAACGACGATGGCGCGGCAGATGCTGCTCATTCTTGTGTTTTTGCCGTTCCTATTCAGCATGGTGATCACCAATGACGTGTCTTTGATTACGTTTGTTCCGTTTGGTCTTGCGGTGCTCCGCATGACAGGACAGGAGCGGCTGGCGGTTCCTCTGCTCGTGCTGCAAACGATTGCCGCGAATCTTGGCAGCATGCTTACCCCTATGGGCAATCCTCAGAATCTGTATTTATACGGCAGGGCCGGTATAGGATTTTGGGGATTATGTAAGTGGATGCTGCCGTATGTCCTGCTTTCGGCGGCGGGGCTTTTCGTGTTGATCTTATTACGGCGGTCCATTCCGATCTCGGCGGAGGCCGTTGAGGTAAAATGGGAACATCCGAGGGCGCTTCCTTTTTGCGCGGCGGGATTTGTCCTTTGCCTTCTTGGGATTTTCCATTTGGTCCCCGATGCTATAATCGCGTTATTTGTTCTAATATTTTTGTTGTTTGCGGACAGGAAGCTGCTTGCCAGTGTCGACTATTCGCTTTTGGGAACGTTCTTTGCCTTTTTCATTTTCGTCGGAAATCTCGGAAACATAGAGGGATTCCAGGAGCTCATTGCCTCCCTATTGGAAAAAAATGTGGAGCTGGTGGCGATCCTGGTAAGCCAAATCACCAGCAATGTGCCGGCTGCGCTGTTGCTGTCGAATTTCACGTCCGATTGGCACGGCCTTGTCGTCGGCTGCAATCTGGGCGGCCTAGGAACGCTCGTCGCTTCTATGGCAAGCCTCATTTCCTTCAAATTGTTGGGAAAGGAATATCCGTCAAAGCGCGGGAAATATCTTCTTGTTTTCACGGTTTATAATATTGGTTTTCTCGCGGCGCTACTTGCAGGAGGGGCGCTGATGCGGGCGGTTTTTACTTGATATTTCATCATATAACGGAAAGCCACAAGAGCCGGTTTTATGCCGGCTCTTGTGACTTTCCGTCCGGAATATTCTCGAAAAAATCCGATTCCATCTTGACAAAAGCCTCTTTCCGTAGTATCCTATTGGTTGCGCATGCAACGGTTGCTTGCGCAACCAATTAGGGGGTCCCATAACAGGAAAGGAGCGCACAAATGCCTACCATTATGCGTCAAATCAATGTGATCAGCCGATGCGAGGGGCTGTACCGTACCGATAAGCTGCGGGGGGCAGAGCTTGGCGCCTGTCATCACAGCTATGTTCTGGCAGTATGCCGGACGCCTGGGATATCGCAGGAAGAGCTGGCGCGGAGCATCTGCATCAACAAAAGCAATGTCACAAGACATCTTGCCTACCTTGAGGAGCATGGATACGTAGAGCGCAGGCAAAGCGAGTCAGACCGCCGCGTCACGCTTGTCTATCCGACGGAAAAAATGCAGAAGGTCCTGCCGCAGGTAAAGGAGATCGTCGGGGAATGGAATGCGTACCTGACGGCAGATCTCAGCGACGGGGAGATCGCTTTGTTCCGGTCGGTGCTGGACCGTATTGCGGCACGGGCGAAAAAATATGCGGATAACAGGGATGAGACAAGAGAATGAACTTGATGTTGAAATATTTGAAACCGTTTTACAGAAGGATGGCAGTAGGGCTCTCCATTAAGGTCGTCGGTACGCTGATCGAGCTGATTCTGCCATATATCCTCAGCTATATCCTCAAAAGCGTCGTACAGAAAGAGGAGGTCGGACTCATTGTTTTCTGGGGCGGCGTCATGATCGTATGCGCGGCGCTTGCTTGCGTCTGCAATATCTGTGCAAATCGGATGGCATCTCTTGTAGCGCGCAATTTTTCGGAACGGATGCGCCATGATCTTTTCGACCGTACCCTGCGGCTTTCGGCGGCACAGACGGACGCCTTTACCATTCCGTCGCTGGAGTCCCGCATCACGACCGACACCTACAACGTACATAGCTTTGTCAGCATGATGCAGCGCATGGGAGTCAGAGCGCCGATCCTTCTGGTCGGTGGGATCCTTATCACCTTGTTTATGGACAGCTACCTTGCGCTTGCCATGATCGCGGTTCTGCCTTTCATCTTTGTAACTGTCTATTTTATTTCAAGAAAAGGCGTTCCGCTCTATACGAAGGTCCAGCGCTCGGTGGACAGGATGATCCGCGTCGTCCGCGAGGATACGCAGGGGATCCGCGTCATCAAGGCGCTTTCCAAAACGGAATATGAACACCGCCGCTACGATACCGTCAATCAGGCGCTTGTAAATGATGAAAAGCATGCCGGCATCACGATGAGCTCCGTCAATCCGATCATGACGCTGCTTATGAATCTCGGCATCGTCGCGGTCGTCGCGCTCAGCGCTTCCCGGGTTGCCGGCGGCACGTCGGATCCGGAAACGGTTATCGCCTTTATGCAGTATTTTACGCTGATTTCTACGGCGATGATGTCGGTCACGCGAATCTTTGTCATGTATACCAAAAGCTCAGCATCCGCGAAACGGATCGAGCAGGTGCTGGATACGCCGGTTGACTTGACCGTAAAGAGCGAAAGCGAATATCCGCCTGTCCCGGATCAGGCGCATATCGTGTTCGATCATGTCGGCTTTTCTTATAAGGGAGCGCATGACGATGTGGAGCAGATCAGCTTTTCCGTCCCGCGCGGCGGCTCCCTTGGCATCATCGGCGCTACAGGAAGCGGAAAATCGACGATTGTAAAACTGCTGCTTCGATTTTACGATCCTGACTCAGGCAGCATACGCATTGGCGGCAGAGACATTCGGACCATTCCTCAAAAGGAGCTGTACGCGATGTTTGGGACCGCGATGCAGAACGATTTTCTCTATGCGGATACCGTAGAAGAAAACATCAAATTCGGACGCGCGCTTTCCCACGAGCAGGTCGTCGCGGCGGCAAGGACTGCGCAGGCGGATGATTTTATTTCTGCCTTCCCCGAAGGCTATGAGCATATGCTCTCGTAAAAGGGCACCAACGTATCGGGCGGGCAAAAGCAAAGGATCCTCATTGCGCGCGCGCTTGCCGCAAAACCGGAGATTTTGATTTTGGACGACAGTTCCTCAGCGCTCGACTATAAAACGGATGCCAACCTAAGGCGCGCACTTGCCTGTGATATGGCGGATACGACGGTCATCACCGTTGCGCAGCGTATCAGCTCGGTCAAAGACTGCGATGTCATCATTGTTTTGGATGAGGGCAGGATCATCGGCATCGGAAAGCATGAATACTTGCTTGATACCTGCGCCGAATATAAGGAAATCAGCGAATCACAGATGGGAGGTGCTTTCGTTGAATAAAGGAAATTTCGCGAAAGATCCGCGCGCGGAATTCAATCCCAATAAAATGGGGAACACAAAAAAATTGGACAGGAAAAGGACCAAAAGCGTCATGCTCCGCCTTGGAAAGTATATGCTGAAATACTGGCCGTTGTTTTTGCTTGCCATTGTGCTGACGCTTGCTTCCAATCAGCTTTCCCTGATGGGTCCGAAGTATTCCGGAGACGCGCTCGATGCCATTGCCGCGGAAGGAGGCGTCCAGTTCGATATTGTTTGGGACAACGTTGTGAAAATGCTTATTTGCTACCTCGCCTCGGCGGTCCTTTCCTATCTTTTGGCGGTACTGATGATCCAAATCAGCCAAAGGATCGTGTATACGATGCGCCGCCAGCTTTTTGAAAAGCTGACCTCTCTTCCGGTCGGATATTTTGATACGCATGCGACGGGGGATATCATCAGCCGGATCTCCTATGATATTGACACGGTAAATTCTTCGCTTTCGCAAGACCTTGTACAGGTTATGACGAGTATTTATACCGTCATCGGCTCTCTTATCTTCATGTGGCAGATTTCCAAGCCTTTGATTTTGATATTTGCCATCACGGTGCCGATCTCGATTGTGTTTACCCGGTATCGCTCCAAGAGGGTGCGGCCGCTCTTTCATAAGCGTTCTCAAAAGCTTGGAGAGCTGAATGGGTATGCGGAGGAGATGCTTTCCGGCTGCGCTACCATACGTGCCTACAACAGGGAGGATGAGATCGGCGGACGCTTTGACCGGCGAAACGCCGACGCGATGAACGCCTATTACAGCGCGGAATACAGCGGTGCGGTCCTCGGACCGTCTGTCAACTTCATCAACAATTTTTCCATTTCCCTTATCATGATTTTCGGCGGGATCCTTTATATGTTCTCGCAAAACGGAACCGTCGCCGCGGGCACGCTTTTCTTCATCACGCTCGGCGGCGTGGCCCAGTTTGTTCAGTATTCGAGAAAATTTGCGGGTCCTATCAACGAATTTGCTAATATTTTAACGGAGTTTCAATCTGCATTTTCGGCGGCGGAGCGCGTTTTCCGCATCATCGACGAAGAGCCGGAACCGAAGGATGGGGCCGGTGCCGTCGTACTCGGCGAGGTATCCGGGAGAGTGGAGCTTCAAAATGTCACCTTTGGCTATACCCCGGAAAAAACGATCCTGCGTGACATTTCCGTTTTGGCGGAGCCGGGTAAGACGATTGCCATCGTAGGTCCGACCGGCGCCGGAAAAACGACCATCATCAATCTGCTGATGCGCTTCTATGATGCGAATGCCGGCGATATTATTGTGGACGGCTGCAAGATTCGGGAGATCCAGCGCGCCTCTCTGCGCAAGGCGTATACGATGGTGCTTCAGGATACCTGGCTTTTCCATGGAACGATTTACGAAAATATCGTGTACGGAAAGGAAAATGCGACGCTTGAGGAAGTGAGGGCTGCGGCACGGGCAGCCAGGATCGATACCTACATCGAGCATCTGCCGGACGGCTACGATACCGTGCTGTCGGACGACGGCGTCAATATTTCCAAAGGACAGAAGCAGCTCATTACCATTGCGCGTGCGATGCTGTCGGAGACGACGATGCTGATTCTGGACGAGGCGACCTCCAATGTGGATTCCCGAACGGAAATCAAGATTCAGCAGGCAATGTCGGAGCTGATGCGCGGCAGGACCAGCTTTGTAATTGCGCACCGGCTGTCCACAATACAGAACGCAGACCTGATCCTGGTCCTGCAAAACGGACAGATTACGGAGCGCGGGACGCATGAGGAGCTGCTTCGGCTTGGAGGTTTTTACAGTACGCTTTACAATTCTCAGTTTTCATAAAAAGTCATCCATCCGAGAAAAAGAAAAGCCCGACGGGCTTTTCTTTTTTGATGTTTTCGCAAAACCGGTTGAAATACACGGACGGTTATGATATCCTATCGCTGTATCGTCCGTTGTTGAAAAGGAGGATTTATGATCTTATCTGCGTCCCGTCGGACGGATATTCCCTGCTTTTTTTCGGAATGGTTCATGAACCGCATCCGCGCAGGATATGTGAAAGTGCGAAATCCCATGAATCCCCGCCAAGCAAAGCGAATCGAGCTTTCGCCGGAGGCTGTCGACTGTATCGTATTCTGGACGAAGGATGCGGCAAATCTGATGCCGTATCTTGCAGAACTCGACGCGAGAGGCTACCGGTATTATTTTCAGTTTACGGTAACGCCCTACGGATTCGAGATCGAACCGCGACTTCGACCCAAGGAGGAAATCGAAAAAACACTGATTGCTCTGTCGGAAAAGATCGGACGGGAGCGGGTCGTATGGCGGTATGATCCGATCCTTTTCTATGCCGATTTTGATCTTTCCCGTCATAAAGAGTGGTTCCGCCGCATGTGCGGAAGGTTCTCCTCTTATGTGGATACGGTGACGATCAGCTTTGTGGATTCGTACGCCAGGCGGAAAAGCATGCCGTACCGTCCGCCATCCGATTTCGAAGCGGAGGCGTTTGCAGCCTTCGCAGGCGAAACGGCGGAGCGCTGCGGCATTTCCTGCACGGCCTGCTGTGAATCCGGCGCGCTTGAAAAATTTGGAATAGCGCCTGCCCGCTGCATCGACGAAGAAAGGGTCTCCAGGATCTGCGGGCATCCGGTCGCCGCGGGGCCGGACCGCAGTCAGCGGTCCGGCTGCGGATGCTGCAAAAGCGTCGACATCGGCGCGTATGATACCTGCTTGAATGGATGCGCTTATTGCTATGCGAACCGGTATGGTTATGATAGAATCCTCCATAGGCTTTCGGCCCATGATCCGAAGGGAGAGTTCTTGATCGATGTCGAAAACAAATAAAAAGCGGGAGATTTTTATGTTCCCGCTCGATTTCAGTTGACTTTTTTCCCGGATTCGGTTATAATAAGCTATTATCTCAATCCATGATAAAGATAAATTGGGAGTAATTACAATGGCAGATTCTATATATGATGTTATCATCATCGGGGGAGGCGTCGTCGGGGCAGCGACCGCAAGAGAGCTTTCCCGCTATGCGCTTTCCATATGTGTGATCGAAAAAGAAGAGGATGTTTGCTCGGGAACATCCAAGGCCAACAGCGCGATTGTCCATGCGGGCTTTGATGCTCTCCCGGGAACGCAAAAGGCAAAATTCAATGTCATGGGAAATGCAGGAATGGAGGCGCTGTCCCAGGAGCTTTCCTTTGAATTCCGCCGCAACGGCTCGCTCGTTCTTTGCTTTTCGGACGAGGACATGCCAAGGCTCGGCGAGCTTTACCGGAGAGGACTCCAAAATGGAGTGCCTGATCTTCGCATTCTCACCGGAAAAGAAGCGAGAAAAAAGGAGCCCAACCTCACGGACGACGTGGTGGCGGCTCTGTATGCCCCGACCGGCGGGATTGTGTGTCCGTTTGGACTCACCATCGCGCTAGCAGAGAATGCGGCGGACAACGGCGTGGAATTCCGGTTTCATACACAGGCAAGGGAAATCAGAAAAACAGAGAACGGATATCTTGTCGTAACGGACAGCGGAGACTTTCAGACCCGCTATGTTGTCAATGCCGCCGGCGTATATGCCGACGTGCTTCACAACATGGTAAGTGCAAGGAAACTCCACATTACGCCGCGCAAGGGAGATTATATCCTTCTTGACAAGGAGGCGGGCGGGCATGTTGCCTCGACGATCTTCCAGCTTCCCGGAAAATACGGCAAGGGAGTTCTCGTGACGCCTACGGTACATGGAAACCTGCTGCTCGGTCCTACCGCAACGGATGTTGCCGATAAGGAGGATACGGCCACTACCGCAAAGGAGCTGGCGCAGGTACTGGAAAAATCAGCGGTCAGCGTAAAAAATATTCCATATAGATTGACGATCACATCGTTTTCCGGCGTGCGTGCTCATGAAGACGGGGATGATTTTGTCATCGGAGAGGCGCCGGACGCGCCTGGCTTTTTCGATGCTGCCGGCATCGAGTCGCCGGGACTGTCGTCCGCTCCCGCCATCGGGGCTTATCTTGCGGAGCAAATTGCAAAAAGGGCAGGAGCAAAAAGGAACGCCGCTTTTCATCCTCAGCGCCGCGGTTTTGTGAAGCTTGCGGAAAAATCGCCGGAGGAACGGGCTCTGCTTATCCGTGAGAATCCGCTTTACGGCGTGATTGTTTGCCGCTGCATGCAGATAAGCGAGGGGGAAATTGTGGACGCCATCCGCCGTACGCTCGGCGCGCGTTCGCTCGACGGGATCAAACGGCGTGTGCATCAGGGTATGGGACGATGCCAAGCCGGCTTTTGTACGCCGAAGGCCATGGAAATTTTGTCCCGGGAGACAGGGATTCCGATGGAAAAAATCTGTAAAAACCGAGACGGCTCTGAAATGCTGTCAAAAATGAATTGAGGTGGCAGAAAACATGAAGCAATGCGATATTGTCATCATCGGAGGCGGTCCTGCGGGACTTGCCGCTGCGATCGCCGCCAAAAAAGCGGGAGCAGATGACATCTTGATTTTGGAGCGCGACTCGATGCTCGGCGGTATTTTGAATCAATGTATTCATAATGGCTTTGGTCTGCATACCTTCAAGGAGGAGCTGACGGGTCCGGAGTATGCCGCACGGTTTATAGACGAAGCGAATGCGCTCGGTATCCCGTATAAGCTTGGGACGATGGTGCTTTCGGTCAGCCGCGATAAGGAACTGCTTTGCATCAATCCGGAAGAAGGGCTTTTCCGGATCGCGGCCAAGGCGATTATTCTTGCAATGGGCTGCCGCGAGCGTCCGCGCGGCGCGCTGAACATTCCCGGCTTCCGTCCGGCAGGGATTTACTCAGCAGGGACCGCGCAGAGGCTTATGAATATCGAGGGGTACTGCGTCGGCCGGGAGGTGGTGATCCTGGGGTCCGGTGATATCGGTCTTATCATGGCACGACGCATGACGCTGGAAGGGGCCAAGGTCAAGGTCGTAGCGGAGATCATGCCATATTCCGGAGGACTTAAGCGCAACATCGTCCAGTGTCTTGATGATTACGGCATTCCGCTGAAGCTTGGCCATACGGTCGTCGGTATTGAGGGAAAGGAGCGGCTGACCGGCGTTACAATCGCCGCTGTGGACGAACAAAGGCGTCCGATTCCGGGGACGGAAGAGCACTATGACTGTGATACGCTCCTGCTTTCTGTTGGGCTGATCCCGGAAAATGAGCTGACCCGAGGAATGGGGATCTCTTTGAGCCGCGTGACCTCCGGTCCGCAGGTGGATGACCGCCTGCAAACAGACATAGAAGGCGTGTTTGCCTGCGGCAATGTGCTTCATGTCCATGACCTTGTGGACCATGTCTCCGAGGAGGCTGCGCTTGCCGGCGAAAGTGCCGCGGTTTATTTGCAGAAGCAGAAGACGAGCGTTCCGCATAAAGTGACAATAAACGCAGAAAACGGCGTGCGGTACACGGTCCCGCAAAGCCTTGACATTGACAATATGAAGGATGCGGTGACCGTAAGGTTCCGTGTGGCGGACATCTATCGGGATCGTGCGATCGTTGTTTGCTATGACGGGACCGAGGTGATGCGCCGGAAGAAAAAAATCATGGCTCCGGGCGAGATGGAGCAGGTGATTTTGAAAAAGTCAAGCTTTTCGGACTTTCCGGCGTTAAAGGAAATCACAGTCCGCACGGAGGCAGAATAAAATGACGACGAAAAATTTAATCTGTATCGGGTGTCCGATGGGATGTCCCCTTACTGTAATAATGGAAGACGGTCATATCGAGGTGACCGGAAATACCTGCCAACACGGTGCCGATTATGCGAAAAAGGAAGTGACGAATCCAACGAGAGTCGTGACCTCGACTGTTCGGGTCCTTGGGGCGGATATCGCCCGTGTTTCCGTCAAAACGGCGCATGATATTCCCAAGGACAAGATTTTTGACTGTATGGAAGAAATCAAAAGGACATCGGTATGCGCACCGGTGAGAATCGGCGATGTTCTGATACGGAATTGCGCCGGTACCGGGACGGATGTGATCGCCACAAAAAATGTCCCGCGTGCGGGCGCTTTGCCGAAAGAATAAAAAAGGAAAACAGATATGGTTGTTTGGAATTGGATTGTGGATACCACCGCCGGCTGGAGCACGCTGGGGGTGGCAATGCGGCTTTTCCTTGCTTTGATTGTAGGTCTTGTCGTTGGAATCGACAGGGAGCTCAAGCGTCGCGGCGCCGGGATCAAGACACATGTACTGGTCTGCGTCGGTGCTGCCGCCGTCATGATTACGAGCGAATATCTCATGGTCAAGTTCGGCGGCGATCTGGATATTTCCAGAATGGGGGCACAGGTGATAAGCGGCGTCGGATTCCTTGGCGTGGGGACTATCATCGTGACCGGCCGCAATCAGGTCCGAGGATTGACGACGGCGGCCAGCTTATGGGTATGTGCCTGCGTAGGGCTGGCGGCCGGCGTCGGTTATGTCGAAGGGGTCCTGATCGCCCTGATCCTTTTGATTTTTACATTGCGTATCCTTGGAAAATTGGACGTTGTCGTCCACCGGCATGCTAAAGTATTTGACCTGTATTTGGAATTTACGGATAATAAGGGACTGACCAAATTCGTGGAGAAGATGCGGGAGGAGCAAAACAAGATTACCGTTCTGCAGATCGGAAAGGGCGACGTCGGCGAGGGCCCCAATGCGGTCGTAAGCCTGGAGATCAAGGATCATTCCAAGCGTCCCGGCCTTATCGACGATTTGAGATGTTTGGAATATATCCGATTTGTCGAAGAGCTATAACTTCGGAAAGGGAAAATCATGAGAATTGTGATAAAAATTGGAACCTCTACGCTTGCCTATGAAACGGGACTTTTGAATATCCGCCGGGTAGAAGAGCTTTGCCGGGTCATGAGCGATCTCAAAAATGCCGGCAATGAAGTGATTTTGATTTCTTCCGGTGCAATCGGCATGGGCGTCGGAAAGCTGGGAATGAAAAATAGGCCTGCTGACATCCCGGGAAAGCAGGCGGCTGCTGCCGTCGGTCAGTGCGAGCTGATGTATACGTATGACAAGCTGTTCGGCGAATATAATCACACGGTCGCCCAGATCCTTCTCACAAAGGAGGATATCGAGCATGAGCGGCGCTGCGAGAATTTCCGAAATACCATTTTCCGCCTGCTCGAGCTCGGCGCACTTCCGGTCATCAACGAAAACGATACGGTTGCAACCGATGAAATCGTCATCGGTGATAACGATACGTTAGCGGCGATCGTGGCGGCCAATTTGGAGGCGGATCTTTTGATTCTGCTTTCGGATATTGACGGATTATATACGTGCGATCCCCACAAGCATCCCGATGCGAGCCTGCTGCCTGTTGTGAGGGAGCTGACGCCGGATATCATAGCGCTCGGCGAGGGAAAAGGCTCCGCACTCGGCACTGGCGGGATGAAGACCAAGCTGCATGCGGCAGAAATCGCCATGAATGCCGGAATCGATATGGTGATCGCCAACGGGGCACAGCCGTCGGTGCTGTATCGCATCGCGGACGGGGAAGCGGTCGGCACGCGATTCCTCGGAAAGAGAGGGTAAGATGACGACATCTGAAATTTTACAGGCGGCAAAATCCGTAAAAGCTGAGCTTGCGATGCTTGACACAAAGGAAAAGAGCAGGGCGCTCCATGCGATGGCAGATGCTCTGCTGGAATCGATGGATGCCGTTCTCGCTGCCAATCGGGACGATCTTGCGCGTGCGCGCGGCCATATATCCGAGGTCATGCTGGACCGTCTGGCGCTCAGCGAGGACAGGATCCTTTCTATGATACAGGGGATGCGGGAGGTCGCAGAATTGCCGGATCCTGTCGGCAGGGTCCTTTCCAGAACGGTGCGTCCGAATGGGCTGCTCATCGAGAAGGTGTCTGTTCCGTTCGGCGTTGTCGCCATTATATATGAAAGCCGCCCGAATGTGACCTCGGACGCGGCGGCGCTTTGTCTGAAAAGCGGCAATGTCTGTGTCCTGCGCAGCGGAAAGGAGGCGGCCGCCTCCTCGCATGCGATTGTGAAGGCAATGCAGCGAGGGCTGGATTCCTGCGGTCTGCCGCGGGAATTTGTCAACATCCTGGATGATATTTCCCGAGAGGGCGCGGCAGAGCTTATGCGCGCGCGCGGATTCGTCGATCTTTTGATCCCGCGCGGGGGTGCGGGACTCATTCGTTCGTGTGTGGAAAATGCTACGGTCCCGTGCATCGAAACGGGGATCGGGATTTGTCATATTTACGTGGATCGAAGTGCAGATCTCGATATGGCAGTATCCATTGTCGAAAACGCGAAAACCAGCCGTCCTTCCGTCTGCAATGCGGCAGAGGTTTGCCTTGTCCATCGGGATGCTGCAAAGGCATTCCTGCCGAGACTCAAGGAGCGCCTTGTGGATAAGAGAAGGGCGGAGGGAAAAATTCCGGTGGAGCTTCGCTTGGACGACCGTGCATTGAAAATCATTTCCGGCACGCCGGCAGGCAGCGGGGACTTTGATACGGAATTTCTCGACTATATTCTCGCCGTCGCCGTTGTCGACGATGTCGAAGCGGCGGCGGCGCATATCGCGCGCCATTCGACGGGGCACAGCGAAGCTGTTATCGCCGAGGATCCCGCGGTACAAAGTGTATTTCTGTCCTTGGTGGACAGCGCCGCCGTTTATGTCAACGCCTCTACCCGCTTTACGGATGGGGGAGAATTCGGACTTGGCTGTGAAATGGGGATCTCCACGCAGAAGCTTCATGCAAGAGGGCCGATGGGTTTGAATGAGCTGACGTCCTATCGGTACAGAATCATTGGGAATGGGCAAATTCGTTGAAATATGGGGGAACGATAATGGAATATCAATTCGGATTTATTGGGACCGGAAATATGGGCGGCGCGCTGGCCGCCGCCGTCTGCAAAAAAACCGGCCCCGATAAGGTGCTGCTTTCGGACAAAGCGATGTCCAAAGCAGAAACGCTTGCGGAATCGCTCGGCTGTACGGCATCGGACAGCTTGACTGTCGCCGAGTCCTGTCAATATATTTTTCTTGGGGTTAAGCCTCAAATGATGGCGGGACTTTTTGATGAGATCCGGCCGATTCTGCAAAAAAGGGAAAGCCGTTTTCTGCTGGTGACAATGGCGGCGGGACTTTCGATGGATACGATTTCCGACCTTGGCGGAAAAAAACTTCCTGTCATTCGGATCATGCCCAATATGCCGGTCTCTGCCGGAGAGGGGATGATCCTTTATACAGCCAATTCGCTGGTGACAGAAGAGGAGCTTTCTGTGTTCACCGACGTGCTTTCGTTTGCCGGAAGACTGGACCGCATCGACGAAAGCCATCTGGATGCGGCAAGTGTAATTTCCAGCTGCAGCCCCGCCTTTATGTTCATGTTTATGAAGGCCATGGCAGAAGCGGGCGTCACTCTTGGACTCGATCCGGAAAAATCAAGGCTTTATGCAGAGCAGGCCATGCTCGGTTCTGCGGCGCTTGCTCTTATGACCGGAGAAGATCCGGAAACGCTGAGAATCCAGGTATGCAGCCCCGGAGGAACGACCATCGAGGGGGTAAAAAGCCTAGAAAAGAATGAGCTGGACCGAATCGTGTCCGAGGCTGTGACAGCCTCTTACAGACGGACGCTGGAGCTTGCGGGCAAGTAAAGCAAGCTTTCAAAAAATGGCCGCTGCCGCGGTCATTTTTTGTTTTTCCTGATGGGGATACCGTTTTGTTCTGTCGTTTGTCGGTCGGAAGTGCCGCACAGACGGTTTCTGCTCCCTAAGCCCACGGTAGAGTTGGATATATTGCTGCTGATATTAAAAGGGGCAGGCCCTTCCGAGCCTGCCTCTTTTTCTCAGCGAATATTTTTATACATCGGACCGTAAGCTGCGCAAGCCCTGTAGTCCTGGCCTTCCTTATCCATGCCGAACGCATTCCATGCGGCGGGACGGAAGATCTTTTCCTCCGGCACATTGTGCATGCAGACCGGAATACGAAGGATGGAACAAAGCGTGATGAGATCCGCTCCGATATGACCGTAGCTGATCGCGCCGTGATTGGCTCCCCAGTTGTTCATTACATCATAAGCCGTTGCGAACGGGCTGCCGGTCTTACCGTCGCAGCGCGGCGCGAACCACGTGCAGGGCCATGTGTAGTCGGTACGCTTCCAGAGCGTATCCGTCACCTCGTCGGGAAGGTTGACAGTCCAGCCCTCAGCGATCTGAAGAACGGGGCCAAGACCTTTGACCAGATTCAAACGGATCATTGTGACGGGCATTTCCGCTTTTGTGACGAAGCGGGAGGAATAGCCGCCGCCGCGGAAATAGCCGAGGTCCGCATAATTCCATGTGGTATTGGCCATGATCGCTTTCTCGTCGGCTTCGGTGACATTGTACCATTCCTTCATCAGATGGTTCCCGTTTTCATCTACAGCGGCTGCATTGGCGTCAAGGCAGCAGGCGCCGGAATTGATAAGATGGATAAAGCCGCCGTTTTCCTTGGCGACACCGGTCACGTCATAGCCGGTCGCTCTTTTGACTGCTTCCGGACTCCAATAGGTGCGCACGTCCGCAAACATCTGCGCGCGGTTGGTAAGCAGCTTCATGAAGAGCATGCCGAGTCCGTTGAGCGTATCGTTTTCGGTGGCAAGGATATACGGCTCACGCGCGCCGTTCCAGTCGAACGACGTGTTGAGCATTGCCTCCGGAAAGTCGCAGTTCGGATAGAAATCCGTCCACTGGCGCTGTCCCTGGAAGCCGGCTGCGATGGCGTTGTGGCCGACCGCTTCTTCCTCGCAGCCCGTGGGAAGATTCTTGTTGCCGTTCATCAGGTCCTTGATGATGACCATCATCTTGACGACGAATTCCCAATCCGCATCCTTGCGTTCGCGGGATTTCTGCATATTCTCCGGGTTTTTGTCAAAGCCCTCGACGCAGTATTTCTTCGCCCACGCAAGCGCTTTCTCGTATTCCTTTTTGTCGTAGATCTCCTCGGTCATGCGGCGGATGATCTCGACCTCATCGACCGATTCGACGCGCATGCCGAGATATTCCTCGATGAATTCCGGACTGATGATGGAGCCGCCGATCCCCATGGTGACAGAACCGATCTGAAGATAGGATTTCCCGCGCATGGTCGCGGCGGCGACGGCTGCGCGCGCAAAGCGCAGGATCTTTTCCTGCACATCGGCAGGGATGTCGGTCGTTTCGTCGAGATTCTGCACGTCATGGCCGTAGATGCCGAATGCAGGCAGCCCCTTTTGAGCGTGGGTCGCGAGCACGGACGCGAGATAGACCGCGCCGGGACGCTCTGTCCCATTGAAGCCCCAAACGCCTTTGATCGTCATGGGATCCATGTCCATGGTCTCTGAACCGTAGCACCAGCAGGGCGTTACGGTAAGCGTAATGTCAACGCCTGCCTTTTTGAATTTATCAGCGCAGGCAGCGGATTCCGCGACACGGCCGATGGTCGTGTCTGCAATAATTACTTTTACGGGTTCCCCGTTGGAATAGCGGAGATTCTCCGAAATAAGCTTCGCTGCTGCTTTTGCCATCCCCATTGTTTGATCCTCAAGGGATTCTCTGACTTTCAGCGGTCCGCGGCGGCCATCGATGGTCGGCCGGATCCCAATGACCGGATAATCTCCAATCAGTCTGTTTTCTGCCATAATTTACCTCCATACAGTATGATAATCTACGGCGGGGTTCTCCGCCGAACTTGCTTTTATTGTAGCACAGAGTTTTTCACAAATCAATGAAATTTTTACAAATTTTATGTGGATTTTTGGTCCTTTGCATAAGGAGAAATATTTCGCCTTCTGATAGTAAAAAAGATTGATTTGTGTTTTCGTTCATGGTATAATTGGAAAAAACACGAATGGACCGGTACGAGATCTATGGAATGTGCTGTTCCATCGACGATAAAAATAGCAGAAAGGCGGTTTCATATGAGTCCGATTGAACCGGCAAAAAAAGTGCTGGAGGCATATTCCTTCAGCGGCGCTGCGCGATGGATCCGAAAAAAGGGCGCCGAACGCCATTCTCATAATCTGTTCCGAGGCGCCTTCACGCTCCGGGAAAAACCTGTCCGAGCGGTCCTGCTCGTCATGTCCGCAGGCTATTGCGAGGTCTTTATCAACGGACGTTTCGCGGCTTCGATATCAGAGCGTTCCTATATTTTTGATAAATCCTATGAGGTGTTCGACGTCACCCCTTATCTTGTAACTGGCAAAAATGTGACGGCAGTCGTCGATATCGATACGGGAGAGCCGGTCCGAGCCGGTTTTGCGCTGGAAATTTGCGGGATGGAGGGAAATGTCCTGCTTTCCAGCAATCCTGCCGCATATTCCTGGCGCTGTACACGGGATGAATCCATCAATACGGGAGCTGACTATTTCATCTGCGGGACGGAGGAACGGATTTCGGCGGATAAAATTCCGTTAGGATTTGCCGAGATCGATTTTGACGATACCGTGTGGGGGACCTGCGAAGAAATCGGGGGCGAGTTGCTCCATCCGCCGTATGAAAGATTTCATCAAAGCAAAATCCATGAACAGACGTATGAAGCCCGCTATCCTGTAAAAATTCCCGTTCTTGCCAGGGCGGAAGAACCCTGCGGACATCGCTTTCATCTAAACCCACTTGGCGCAGGCGTTACCTGCGCCATGACGGCGTTTACGCTGGACAGGGAGGAATCCTTTGCTTTTGTGATCGACGGCGCAAGGCGCGGCGTCTCGCTCGACGGTGTTCTCCTCGAATCGGGACATACGGTCCTGCTGTCCTCCGGGGAGCATTTTCTTACCGTCGCATATTCGGGCGCGGTCGAGCTTGCCATTCAAACGCGGACGTCGCTTTTCTTGGCTTCTCCCGCTCACTCCGGCGCCGCATTTTCAGGCTGTCTGATATCGGTGCCGTCCATTCGTTATCCGTGGAACGAGTATCGGGGGAAAACGCAGACGGATGCAAAAATCGACGCTATCCTTTCGGCGGAATGCTTTGAGGCACTGCCGGAGGACGTCAGATCCGCATTGTCGGAAATACAAACGAGCTTTCCGGATTCTGTCATGTTGGATATCCTTTCCCGCAGTCTTTTGCTTCCCAAGGATGGATGGATCGAGGAAAGGGTCAAAGCCAGCTGCTTTGCCGCGCCCTCCGAATGCAGCGCGGGCCTGCTTCATGCAGATACGCTTTTTTCAGAAGCGGGAAAAGCGGAGGCTTTGGCGCAGGAAGGCATTCTGTATTGTGTTTTGGATTTCGGCGTCGAGACGGTAGGACAGCTTGAGATCTCTCTGGATGCGCCGGAAGGTACCGTTTTGGATATTCATGCTTTTGAAATGATTGCCGACAGCGGTATCCAGTATATGGGGCCTTTTCAGACGATGCGGTATGTTTGCAGAGAGGGAAAGCAATGCTTCCGTTCGCGCAGAAGACGCGGCTTTCGTTATCTTGCCGTCTATATATACGGAAATAAAAGGGAGATCTCGATCGACTGGATCCGCGTGCGGGAAACACGGTATCTGGTTCATTCCGGCAGCTTTTCCTGCTCGGATGAGGTGCTGTGCAAGGTTTACGACATGTCGATTCGGACCGCCGAGGTCTGCATGCTGGATCTTTATGTCGATTGCCCCGGATATGAGCAGAATCCTTGGACGGGAGACGCCCGAGTGACAGGGCTTGTGAATCTCTTAAATTTCGGAGCGTTTGAATTCGACTCTCAGTATCTAAGGCTCATTGCCGAATCGATAGAGCCGGGACTGTGCCGGGTCTACCGGACGAACAATCCGAGATATCAGGCCGGCATGTATTTGCCGTGCGCCTGTTTCCCGACTTATCCGGAGGGCTGTATTCCGATATGGTCCTTTATGTGGTTCTTGCAGGTATGCGATCATTTCGATTGTACGGGCGATTTCCGTCTGATAGCAGATGTGTTCCCCGCGATTCAGGCGACCTTTGAGCGCTGCGAAAAAATGACGGATGAGAGAGGACTCTTCGATATGCAGGGCGCTTGGAATTTGATCGAGTGGGGCAACAACGATCTTTCATTCTACGGAGAAGTAACGGCAAACAATGTGATGCTGTCTTATTGCCTTGTCAAGGCGGCTGCCCTTGCACGTGTTTTAGGGAGGGAATCGCTGTCCGCTCATTATGAAAAGCTTGCCTGTCGCTATCGGGAGGCGGTCAATCGGTATTGCTGGGATGAGAAGCAAGGGGCCTATGTGGATACGGTGCGCGATGAATATGCCTATCGAAGATACGCCGCTTATATGGAGGAGCGGGGCATGGACAAAATGCCGTATGATGCGTTCGCCGCCTGCTCGAGGATCAGTGTGCAGAGCAATACGATGGCTTTGCTCTATGACTGCGTCCCCGAGGACAGAAAAGAGCGGGCGGCAAGGTTTCTTCTCGACAACATCGAAAAGGGAATTTATGTCGCGGGAACGCCGGCAAACCGGACGCCCGGCATCCCCGCCGAGGCGGAGGCTCCGGACGGGTACGTGCATATCGGTTCGCCGTTTTTCCTCTTTTTTGCTCTGAGCGCGCTTTACAAGCTCGGATTGGACTCTCTGGCGCTGAAGGCGCAGCGCCGCGATTGGGGAAATTTCCTTTCTCTCGGACTTACGACCTGTGTGGAAAACTTTATCAGCGGGAAAAACTGGACACGCAGCGTCGCGCATGCTTGGTCTGCGTCTCCGGCCATATTCTTGATCTCCGAAGTACTTGGCATCAAGCCGGTGAAGCCGGGCTATCGGGAGTTCACCGTCTCGCCGAAGACCTGCGGACTGATGTTTGCAAAGGGAAGTGTCCCGACGCCCTATGGCCCGATCGAAGTCGAGTGGAAGAAGGGAACCGATGGCCGTATCGCAATTTTCTGCAAGGCGCCGGAGGAATGCAAAAGGATCGAATAAGGAAAAGCTGCCGTTTTCTACGGCAGCTTTTTGATACGAGAAAGAAAAATAACGAGAGAGGAATCTTTTTTCAGAAAAGATTGAACAAACTATGAATTTTACATAGATTTTACATCACCTTGGTTTTGGATTTTACATTCAAAAGGCAAAATAGGGTCAGCCAATAAAAAATATCACAGAAAAAAGAAAGGCAAACGTTTTATGAAAAAAATTGTATTGGTTTTGCTGACACTCTCTCTTTTGGTAGGCGCATTTGCCTCCTGCGGCGATGCGTCCGCACAGATCACAGTCGTAACGCGCGAGGAAAGTTCCGGTACCCGCAGCGCATTCGTCGAGCTTTTGGGCATCACCGTCGAGCAGAACGGGGAAGAAGTCGACGGCATCACACCGACAGCCGTTCAGCAGAGATCGACCTCCACGGTCAGAACGACGGTCGCGGGCGATGTCAACGCCATCGGCTATATCTCTCTTGGCTCTCTTGACGACAGCGTAAAGGCAATCAAGGTAGACGGCGTTGAGGCGTCCGTTGACAATATTCTCAACGGCTCTTATAAAGTCGCGCGTCCTTTCAATATTGTAACGAAGGGCGAAGCAGACGAAGGGCTGGAGGCAGACTTCATCCGCTTTATCATGAGCGCGGAAGGGCAGAAAATCCTGACGGATGAAGGGTACATCGCGGCAGACTCAAACGCCGCATCTTATCAGCAGCAGGAGGAAGGCTTCTCCGGCAGACTCGCAATCGGCGGTTCCACTTCGGTAGGACCTGTCATGCTGAAGCTTACAGAGGCTTACAGCGCGATCTATCCGGAGGTTGAATTTGACGTACAGCAGAACGGCTCCGGCACGGGGATCAGCGATGCCATCAGCGGAAATGTCGACATCGGTATGGCATCCCGCGAAGTAGCGGACAGCGAGCTTGCGGAAGGACTTGTCGCCACTACCATTGCAACGGATGGAATTGCCGTGATCGTCAATCTGGATTCTTCGATTGATTCTCTTACCTCGGAACAAATCAAAAACATTTATCTCGGCGAAATCACCTCATGGGATGAGATCGGCTGAGAACCATCGGTTTGGCAATAGCCGAAAAGTCGGGAGTCACGATTCCATCCGGCTTTTCGGCTGTTTTCGTTCAAGATTTCAAGGAAGGAAAGGTCAGGGATAATCGGTTTGAATCAGGAAAGTAAAAAAGGAAAATTAAGCAGAATCAAAGAGACGGCGATGAAGGTCCTGTTTCTTCTCTGCGCCTGCATCTCCATTTTGTCTGTTGTCGTAATCTGTATTTTTTTGTTTGCGGGCGGCTTTCCGGCTATCACGGAAATCGGATTTTTCGAGTTCTTGTTCGGGACGACTTGGCGTCCTACCGCCGGACAATATGGGATCCTCACGATGATCGTCGGAAGCATTTATGTGACGGCGGGCGCGATTATCGTCGGCGTGCCGCTGGGGATTCTCGCCGCTGTTTTTCTCGCCTATTATTGTCCGCCGGCGCTTTATCGGATTTTAAAGCCTGCGGTTGAGCTGCTTGCCGGGATTCCCTCGATCGTATACGGCTTTTTTGCGCTCGTGGTGATCGTACCGGCAGTTCGGGGGCTGTTCGGAGGCAGCGGCATGGGGATACTGACGGCGTCTCTGCTGCTTGGTCTCATGATCCTGCCTACCATTGTCGGTGTTTCGGAATCTGCGCTGCGTGCGCTTCCGAAAAGCTATTACGAGGGTGCCTTGGCGCTCGGCGCCACCCATGAAAAAAGCATCTTTTTCACCTGTATCCCCGCGGCAAAGTCAGGGATCTTTGCCGGGGTCATTTTAGGGGTCGGACGCGCCATTGGAGAAACGATGGCGGTCGTCATGATCGCGGGAAACTCGCCGATTTTTCCAAGCAGCGTGATCTCTCAAGTCAGGACGCTGACGGCCAATGTCATTATGGAAATGGGATACGCGACAGGACTGCATAAGGAAGCCCTGATCGCAACGGGGACCGTTCTTTTCGTCTTTATTATGATTATCAATATTTCTTTCTCTCTTCTAAAAAATTCAGCAGATAGAAAAGAACGCAGGAAAAAGAAAAAGGAAAGAAAACAGATGAAAGTCCATGCTGTAAAGAAGGGAGGCGATGCTGCATGAAGGTAAGGGCGCAGATCCCGAATTATGCTACCATCAACAAGCGCACGCTTGCTTCTCGGTGGCGTTCGCTTGTCAAAAGTCCGCTGTCGCTTATTTTGTTCTGCCTTGTTGTATTGTCGGCCGTCATTGCAGCGGGAATGATCCTTTTTATTATCGCCTATATTTTGGTGATGGGCCTTCCGAGTCTTTCTCTTGAAATGTTTTCATGGAAATTTACGACGGAGAACTGTTCCATGCTGCCGGCACTCATCAACACGCTGATTATGATTGCGGCGACGCTGATCATTGCCGTTCCGATCGGGATTTTTTCCGCTATCTATCTTGTCGAATATGCAAAAAAGGGGAACCGGCTCGTTTCTCTGATCCGTCTGACGACGGAGACCCTGTCGGGGATTCCCTCCATTATTTTCGGTCTTTTCGGAAATATCCTGTTCGTGGAAGCGTTCGGATGGCGGTATTCGCTGCTCGCCGGCATTTTGACGCTTGCCATTATGGTGCTCCCGCTGATTATCCGTACGACGGAGGAGGCGCTTCTCTCCGTTCCCGATCTTTACCGCGAGGGAAGCTTTGGACTGGGAGCCGGTAAGCTGCGCACGGTGTTTCGTATCGTTCTTCCCAGCGCCGCGCCCGGAATTCTGGCAGGTATCGTGCTTGCGATCGGGAGGATCGTCGGAGAAAGCGCGGCCTTGGTTTTTACGTCCGGCAGCGGGACCCGTATCGCGACGAGCCCGATGGATTCCGCCGGTACGCTTTCGGTCTTTATGTATATGCTGATGGACGAGGGCCTGTCTATGGACGCAGCTTATGCCGTAGCGGCAGTCCTTTTGGTATTTGTCTTTGTTATCAACATAATATCCGGCCTTTTGACGCGCAGAATGGAGAAGAAAACGAGATAGGCATCTTGACGGGACAATCTTTTTTATGATAAGATGAGATGAGGAAAAAATGGATAAAATAAAAATAGAAGATTTGAATTTATATTACGGGAATTTTCAAGCGTTGAAAAATATCAATCTGAATATCCCGGAAAATATGATAACCGCATTTATCGGTCCGTCCGGCTGCGGAAAATCGACGCTTTTAAAGACGCTCAACCGGATGAACGACCTGGTCGAGGGATGCCGGATCACCGGAAATGTCACACTGGATGGCGCCTCCATCTACGGAGATATGGATGTCAACATGCTGCGCCGCCGTGTGGGTATGGTTTTCCAGAAGCCGAATCCGTTTCCCATGAGCATCTACGACAACATTGCGTACGGTCCCCGCACGCATGGAATCCGTTCCAAGTCTAAGCTCAACGACATTGTGGAGCGTTCTTTACGGGACGCTGCCGTGTGGGAGGAATTAAAGGACCGGCTTCATAAGAGCGCGCTTGGGATCTCCGGCGGTCAGCAGCAGCGGCTCTGCATTGCCCGCGCGCTTGCCGTCGAGCCGGAGGTCCTTTTGATGGATGAGCCAACAAGCGCGCTGGACCCGATTTCCACTTCCAAGATCGAGGATTTGACCTTGGAGCTGAAAAAGAAATATACCATTGTGATTGTAACGCATAATATGCAGCAGGCACTTCGGATTTCCGATAAGACCGCCTTTTTCCTGCTCGGAGATATGGTAGAGTTCGGAAATACAGATGATATTTTTTCCATGCCGCAGGACAAACGCACGGAGGATTACATTACGGGGAGGTTCGGATAATGAGAAATAAATTCGACGAACAGTTGGATAAGCTCAATGGAGAGCTTATCACGATGGGAGCTCTTTGCGAGCGAGCGATCTCCACGGCGATCTGTGCGCTTCAGGATGGAAATATTGCGCTTGCACGCGATGTATTTGAAACAGATTCGCAGATCGACAGAAAAGAAAGCGATATTGAAACGCTTTGCATGAAGCTGCTTCTGCATCAGCAGCCGGTGGCAAAGGACCTGCGTCTGATTTCATCCGCTTTAAAAATGATTTCGGATATGGAACGCATCGGCGACCAGGCGTCGGACATTGCGGAGATCACATTTTTTATCGGAAATTCCGATATCAAGAACCGGATCCATCTGCGGGACATGGCGGGCGCTGCCGTCAAGATGGTCACTGACAGCGTGGATTCCTTTGTCAAGAGGGATCTTTCGCTTGCAGAATCGGTCATCGCCGCCGACGACGTGGTCGACGGATTTTTCGGCGCGATCAAGAAAGAGCTGATCGAAATCATCTCTGCGGACAATACGAAGGGAGAAGTGTGCATCGACCTTCTGATGATTGCGAAATATCTCGAGCGCATCGCCGACCATGCGACCAACATTGCAGAATGGGTAGAATTTTCCATTACCGGGACCCATCGCAATACGGAGATGTCATAAAAAATTAAAGGATACGATATGTCAGTTACATTTGAAGAAATCAAAAATAATAAAGCGATACAAACCTATATTACAAGAGCGGACGAATCGCTCTCCGCGCTGGGATATACGGAGCACAGCTTTCCGCATGTCATGCGGGTATGCGAGACGGCCGTATATATCATGAGGACGCTCTCCTATGATGAGCATGAGATCGAGCTTGTGAAGATCGCCGGATACATGCATGATATCGGAAACCTCGTCAACCGCGTGGACCATTCTCAGAGCGGCGCCGTGATGGCCTTCCGGATCCTGGACAAGCTCGGCATGGAGGCCGACGACATCGCAAAGATCGTGTCTACGATCGGCAATCATGACGAAGGGACCGGCGTTCCCATCAATGCGATGGCGGCAGCTCTGATTCTGGCGGACAAATCGGACGTTCGGCGCAGCCGTGTGCGGAACACGGACATCTCTGCGTTCGATATCCATGACAGGGTCAATTATTCCGTCAGATCGTCGAAGCTCATCATCGACGACGAACGAAAAAATATTGTTCTGACACTTGAGATCGACCCGAATTTCAGTTCCGTTATGGACTATTTTGAAATTTTTTTGAACCGTATGATCTTATGCCGCAAGGCCGCCGAAAAGCTTGGGCTGCGGTTCAAGCTGGTCATCAACGGCCAGCAGCTGATTTAAAAGGGAAGAGAGGGGATTCCGATGATTTATCTTGTAGAGGACGACCGCGGCATCCGAGAGCTTGTGGTCTATACGCTCGCAAGCGTCGGGCTCGAGGCAAAAGGCTTTGAGCGCCCCTCGGAGTTTTGGCGGGCTATGAAGGAAGGACTTCCATCCCTTGTGCTGCTGGATATCATGCTCCCGGAAGAAGACGGGCTTTCTATTTTAAAAAAGCTTCGTGACATGCCGGAAACCAAAAAGATTCCCATCGCGATGCTGACGGCAAAGGACACGGAATTCGATCGGGTCATCGGTCTGGATGCGGGCGCCGATGATTATATCGTGAAGCCCTTCGGCATGATGGAGCTGATTGCAAGAATCCACTCGCTTCTCAGACGCGCCGATATGTCATCTTCCGGTCCCTCGGAGGACAGCATTGCCATTGGGAAGCTTTCCATTGACAGAGAACGGCGTATTGTCCGGGTAGACGGAAAGGAAATCCCGCTTACCTATAAAGAATTCGAGCTTCTATGGATTCTCTGCGAAAATCGCGGAATCGTTTATGACCGCGATACGCTTCTCAATAAAATTTGGGGATATTCTTTCACGGGAGAAAGCCGTACCGTGGATGTTCATATCCGTTCTCTCAGACATAAGCTGGGAGAATGCGGAGCGCTGATCCAAACGGTTCATGGTGTGGGCTATAAGGTCCCGGAGGCAGTATGAAAAGGAAGATATTTCTTTCTGTTTTTCTGCTTTTAATGATAATGATTCTCCTTAGCTCTGCTGCGATTGTCGTCGTGCTTTACGGAAATGTGATCGATCAGAACAAGGACAATCTAAAATCCTTTGCAGAAGCGATTTCCGGTCCCTGTGAACTTCATGGATCGGATTTTTTAAAGGAAATCACGCTTACGGATACCCGCATTACATGGATCGCGGCGGACGGAAGCGTTCGTTACGATAATCGCGCCGACGCGGGTGAAATGGAAAATCACTCCGAAAGAGAAGAGATAAAAGAGGCGATCGAATCTGGCGTCGGAGAAAGCGATCGCTATTCAGATACCCTGATGGAGCGCACTTTTTATTTTGCCCTGCGATTGTCGGACGGGAGCGTCCTCCGTGTGGCAAAATCGTATTCTTCTGTCTTTCCGTATCTTTTGTATGCGTTTTTAACGGCAGTGGGATTTCTTCTGGTTGCCGCAGTTCTGAGCCTTTCCGCTGCAAAAGCCCTGTCGGCATCCATCGCAGGTCCTATCAATCGAATAAAGCTGGATACCCCGGAAAAGCTTGCTTCTCCTTACCGTGAGCTTGCCCCTCTGGTGGATCGGATTTCGACCTTGCAGCGGCAGATCAAAGAGCAAATGCAGAATTTAAAAAGAAAACAGGAGGAATTCCAAGCCATTACCGAAAATATGAGCGAGGGCTTCCTTGTCATTGGAAGGCAGGGCGAGGTTGTTTCTTACAATTCGAGCGCCTTAAGCCTATTCGCGGTAAATCCAAACAGCAAGGGCGTTATCTATGCCGCCGATTTTGACGATTCTCCGGATTTTCAAAGTGTCGTGTCCCGTTCGCTTGCCGGATATCATACAGAGATGACCATCCCGCGCGGGCAGCGGTATTATCAGCTGATCGCCAATCCGATTGAAGACGGAGCAAAGACGGTCGGAGCGGTTCTTCTTGTTTTAGACGTGACCGAAAAAGAAGAGGGAGAAAAGCTTCGCCGCGAATTTACAGCTAACGTATCCCATGAGCTGAAAACGCCTTTGACTTCCATATCGGCGACGGCAGAGGTACTGCGCAGCGGCCTTATCGAAGGAAAGGACATCCAGCATTTCGCTGGGAACATATATACGGAATCCAAGCGGCTCATCGCGCTGGTAAACGATATCATCAAGCTTTCCCGGCTGGACGAAGGCTCTGCTAACCCTGCTTTTGCCAAAGAGCAGGTATCGCTGTCTAAAATCATAAATATCGTTGTCAAACGTCTTTCTGTTGCAGCACAGGAAAAGCATCTTACCGTAACGGTAAAGGCAGACGATTCAACCGTATATGGCTGTGCCCCTATTTTAGAGGACATGGTTTACAATCTATGTGACAATGCCATTAAATATAATAAGACGAACGGCTATGTAGCGATCTCTCTATCTCGTATGGAAGATGGAGTAGCTTTGTCTGTCAAGGACGGCGGTATTGGAATCCCGCATGACGAGATTCCTCGGATTTTTGAACGCTTTTATCGCGTAGATAAAAGCCATTCCAATGAGGTCGGGGGGACTGGTCTCGGCCTTTCCATTGTAAAGCATGCGGCATTGCTTCACGGTGCGGAGATCCGTGTCGTAAGCGAGCCGAACTTTGGCACAGAATTTGTCGTAACGTTCAAAGATCAGCAGCGAAATGAATAAAGAACGCTTTCCGCATTTTGAAAAAATGACGGCACATGGGCTTCGTTTCTCCATGTGCCGTTTTTCATTTTCATGATATTTTATTTTTCAGGCGAAGATTGTCTGCAATCATCGCAATGAATTCTGAATTGGTCGGCTTCCCTCGCTCATTTTGAATGGTATATCCAAAGTAGGCGTTGAGCGTATCGAGGTCGCCTCTGTCCCAAGCGACCTCGATGGCATGCCGGATGGCACGTTCTACTCTTGACGAGGTTGTCTGGTATTTCTTGGCGACGGTTGGGTATAATATTTTTGTGACCGAATTGATAAGATCGCTGTTTTCGATGGTCATCATGATCGCTGTTCTGAGGTATTGGTATCCCTTGATGTGAGCGGGAACGCCGATCTTATGGATGATGCTGGTCACTTGTGCCTCGATGTCGTTTCGGTCGGAAACATAGTGGAGCACCGGCTCAAAACGGGGCCTTGCGACCATATTGCGGTTTTTGCAGATTCTTGTGATTCTTTCATAAAGGACCGCATAATCTATTGGCTTTTGCATGCAGTAGGCGGCACCTGCTTCGGTTGCCTCTTGAAAAAGATTCGGATTTGAGCAGCAGGAAAATACGATGAAGTCCGGCGTAAGGGAAGCGTTGGAAAATAGCTGCTTGGACTTCTTGATGATTTGGACGGTGTCCAGCTTAGGGAGCCAAACGTCAATGAGTACAATATCAGGAGAGGCGCGTTTTATTTTACTGAAAACATCGGTGCCGCTATCCGTTTCATCTACAATTTCCACCCCGTATCGGGAAAGATTTTCTTTCAATTCGTTCCTAAATTTTTCACTTTCGTCGGCAATAAGTACTCTGATTCTTTGTTCCATTGTTTCATTCTCCATTTCAACTAATTTTGTTTTGTCGGATTTTTTGGTATCTGAAAAATTCCAAAAACATATTACCACAATATGGAACCAAAAGCAATGAGAAGTTGGAAAATAATGTAAACAAAATTTTTTGTTAGGATTTGTTTAATTTGCCAAAATTGACATCAAAACTCGTCATAATCAAACAAAACGATCACAAAATCAATCGAATCATGAAAAAACGGCGAATGTTGTTGTCAAAAAATCAAGACCGAAAAATAATGCAGACAGAATGTGCAGAAATGCCTTCGCGGCGCCCAGTAAATCCAAGCTTTTCTTCCGTTGTCGCTTTAATATTGACACGATCTGTGTCAAGCATCAATGTATATGAAATATTTTCTCTCATTTTGTCAACATAAGGAGCGAGCTTCGGAGATTGTGCGACAATGGTAGCGTCAATATTTCCAATGGAATAACCGTCAAGACAAATCATTTCTTTTACCTGACGCAAAAGAATCAGACTGGAGATCCCGCGGAATTTTTCCTCACTGTCCGGAAAATGAAAGCCAATATCTCTTTTTCCGGCAGCGCCGAGCAGGGAATCCGCAATTGCATGGCACAAAACATCAGCGTCGGAATGACCGAGAAGCCCCGTTTCATGCGGAATTTCCACGCCTCCAAGAATCAGCCTTCTTTCTTTTGTCAGCCTGTGTACATCATAACCATGACCGATTCTGAAGTCCATTTTTATTCCTTCTTTCTTCTTTGTATCGTCGCCTGTGCAAGATAAAGATCCTGCTTTGTCGTAATTTTTAAATTTTCATATTCACATTCCACGAGTTTTACACGAAAGCCTGCAAGCTCCGCCAGCATGGCGTCGTCTGTGAACGGTACATCTGATTTATCGGCATAGGCCGCGGAGACCTCATAAACCGATTTTTTAAATACCTGCGGCGTTTGTGCAAGCCACAGGGAAGAGCGATCGATGGTCTGCTCGATCCATCCCTCCCCGTCGGCTTTTTTTACGGTATCGGTCATCCGCTTTGCGGCGATCGCCGCTCCTGTTCGATATGCTTCCAATACGGTTTTGTCGATGTCCTCGGTCGTTATCAGGCACCGCGCAGCATCGTGAAAAGCGACAAAACTGCAATTTTTGGAGATCTTCTGAAAACCGCGCCGCGCCGATTCTGCACGCGAGCTGCCTCCCACTGTTACTACTTTTAGCTTGGATAAGGCATACTTTTTCTTAAATCCCTGATAATAACCGATTTCCTGCCTCGCGGCTACGATTATGATCTCGTCGATATGCCTGCTTTTTTCAAAAGCGAGCGCGGAACGGGCAACGACAGGGATCCCGTCGATTTCTATCAGCTGCTTGCTTATACTGCGGTCTCCCATTCTTTCGCTCCTGCCTGCGGCAAGAAGGACGGCGGACGTAAATCGCTTGCCGGAGCCTGATATAATGTTGCATAAATTTTCTATTTTTTTGATGCGTCGTAAATTCAAATTTTACTCCTTTGCCCATATATTTTTTGAACAAATATCAAGTTAAATCTAAGATTAGTATACCACAGATTCTTCAAAACTCAAGATTTTTCAAAAAATATTACAGAAAATAAGAAAAAAGTATTTATTTATAAAGGCTTCTATAGTATAATATAAATATTAAGCTGTACACGGAGGGAACTGCCTTGGAAAACGTTCTCAGATCATTAAAATATCTCGTTGACCAATTCGGACTGATCGATTTTCTGGACATTTTATTTGTTTCGGTCATGATATATTATGTCGTCAAGTTTATCAGGGACAGACGGGCAAGCAAGCTTGCCATCGGCGTTTTTCTTGTTCTTTTGGTACTGCTGCTGAGCGAGGTGCTTGGCATGCGGGCCATGGATTTCCTCCTATCCAATATTGTACAGGTGGGACTTATCGCCCTGATCATCGTATTTCAGCCAGAGCTCCGGTCGGCGCTCGAAAAAGTGGGAGGCAGCTCCTTTAAAACGTTAAAAAACTCTGTGGCTCCCAAAGATAAGGAACATTCCAAAATAGAGGGGATATCCAATATCTGTCAGGCGGCGAGCGAGCTTTCGAGAGAGTATACGGGGGCGCTGATCGTCATTGAGCGAAACACTCCTCTCGGGGACATCATTAAGACCGGTACCATTGTCAATGCGGATATCTGTGTATCGATGCTGAAGAATATATTTTTTAATAAGGCCCCTCTACATGACGGTGCCGTTATCATTCGAAATAACCGGATTTATGCGGCTGGGTGTTTTTTGCCGATGTCCACAAATGACGATATCATCAAAGATCTTGGAACCAGGCACCGCTCCGCTATCGGCATGAGTGAAAACAGCGACGCCGTCGTAGTCGTTGTTTCCGAGGAAACCGGTACAATTTCTGTCGCGCTCAACGGAGAACTGCGCAGAAATTATGATTACAATACGCTGAAATATGAACTGACAGCCTTGCTTGGCGGCGAGGACGGCAAGCAGCAAAAATCCGTTTCTTAATCTTGGGGAAAGGAGATATGTCTTTTAGACGGGGAATAAACGATGAAACTGGAAAAAATCAAAAGCTTTTTTGTCTCGCACTTTTCAAAAAAAGAAAAAAACAAGGATATGCGTACGGATGAGACGGATGACTATACCATTCAGCGAAATCAAAAAACAGATGTTATTATCCGCATTCTTTCTATCCTTGGCGCCATTTTTATTTGGATTTATGTCGTGCTTACGGATGTTGCAAGCTACGAATTTACGGATATTCCCGTTGAAGTCCGAAATGTAGACGCCGTAGAGGCGGAGGGATATGCCGTATCTTATAATACGCTGCGCGTTACCTTCCGCATACAGGGAAGCAATGAACGGATCAGCGCTGTCAATGCAGATTCCGCAAAGGCATATGTCAACCTTCTCTCCGTTGACTTATCGGAAATTGTCGGTACAAAAACAGTGAAGGTGCCCATTGTGTACTCCATCCCCGACCATTTGACCTGCATGGAGCAGTCTCAGGATTATATGGAGATCACGATATCGGTAGTTTCTCCGGAAACGACGGGCTCGTCATCATGAAAATCTTCATTGTCCAAAATATCAAATTGCCGATTGAAGCTTCAAAAGACGATGTATTTGCCGAGGCAAAGCAGCGTCTTTTGAAGTTCTTTTCAAATGAATCCATCGTTTCTCTTGAAATATATAAAAGCTCCGTAGATGCGAGAAGAAAAGGTCATATCCTATTCGTCTATTCCGTATCTGCCGCCATTCGGGGAGGCGTTGCGGCGGATGCGGAAAAACTCCTTGCGAATGGGATTGTCCCCTCTGCGGGCAATATGGAGCCGCGTGTAGAGTTTGGAACGGAGCCTCTGTCAGAACGGCCGGTGATTGTGGGGTTCGGGCCGTGCGGGATGTTCTGTGCGCTGCTGCTTGCCCAGAACGGTTATCGTCCGATCGTTGTGGAACGCGGGGCGGATGTAAGCGAGCGGACAGAAGATGTTCGGAGATTTTATGAGGAAGGCAGGCTCAATCCGGAATCCAATATACAGTATGGTGCCGGCGGCGCTGGGACCTTTTCGGACGGGAAGCTTGTCACAAGAATCCATGATCCTAACTGTGGATTTGTTCTGGAGGAAATGTGCCGTCTTGGGGCACCGGCTGAAATTTTACATCAGGCCAAGCCGCACGTCGGGACCGATTATTTGAAGACGATCGTTTCTCAGATGGAGCAGAAAATCACAGCGCTTGGCGGGGAAGTGCGTTATCATACCAAATTAGAAAAGCTTTGCTTTGAGGGAAACCGCATTACTGGGGTGAGGACAAGCAAGGGGGAAATTCCATGCGGTGTGCTTATTTTGGCGCTGGGACACAGCGCGCGGGATACCTTCGATATGCTGGCGGCAAGCGGTATTGGCATGATTCCGAAATCCTTTTCGGTCGGCGTTCGGATCGAACACCTCCAAAAGCGGATCGACGAGGCGCTTTACGGCGATTTTGCGGGGGATCCAAGGCTTCCTAAGGGGGAATACCAGCTTTCCTGCCATCATGGCGATAGGGGCGTTTATACGTTTTGTATGTGTCCGGGCGGACAGGTCGTCGCAGGTTCCAGCGAATTTGGCGGCGTTGTAACAAACGGAATGAGCGATTTTCTCCGTGCGGGAACCAACGCCAACAGCGCTGTTGCAGTTTCGGTGAATCCTGCCGATTATGGCGGAACCGTCGACGGAGCAATTGCATTTCAAAGAAGATTAGAACATCTTGCCTACTGTGCGGGGGGAAGCAGCTATGCGGCGCCGTGCGAAACGGTCGGAGATTTTCTCGGCGTCACGCATGGGAAGGAACCGTCTGTGGTTCTTCCTACCTATCGGAACGGCCGCGTAAGGATTTCACCGCTTGAAAAAATTCTCCCTGGCTTTGTAAGCGAATCCTTAAAATACGGGCTTATCTCATTTGACCGAAAGCTTCGCGGCTTTGCCGCATGCGAAGCGGTTTTGACCGGTGTAGAAACACGAACTTCGTCTCCGATCCGGATTCCAAGAGACGATTTCGGACTCGCATACGGCTATGTCAATCTTTATCCTGCGGGTGAGGGCGCCGGTTATGCCGGCGGCATTACCAGCGCCGCAGCGGATGGAATCCGCTGTGCGCTTGCCGTGATGAAACGGTATCGGAATCCATCATTATGATGAAAGGAGGGGATCTGCAATGTTGTTTGACCGGAATCGATGGTCGATTGCAGAGCAGGAACCCGTTTTTGTAAAAGAGCTGGCCGATTCCCTTGGGATCAGCGAGCTTTGTGCGAAACTGCTTATCAACCGCGGATATACGGACAGCGCCAGCGCGCGCGCATTTATGGAGAAATCCGATGCTTTCTTATATGATCCGTTTTTATTGAAGGATATGATTCCTGCAACGGAAAGGATCCGTAGGGCAATGGAAAACGGGGAAAAGATCACCATATATGGCGACTATGATGTAGACGGCGTGACTTCCGTTTCCATTTTATATATGTATTTAAAGGAGCGCGGCGCATTCGTGGATTATTACATACCGACCAGAAATGGTGAGGGCTATGGCGTGAGCAATGCGGCGTTCCAGATGATAAAAGAGGCAGGGACGTCGCTCGTTGTTACAGTGGATACAGGCATCACGGCTGCTGAAGAAATCTCCTATGCGGCTTCCATCGGACTGGATGTGGTCGTTACCGATCATCATCAGTGCCGTCCGGAACTGCCTCAATGTGCTGCGGTGGTCAATCCTATGCGTCCGGATTGCGGCTATCCGTTTAAAGAGCTTTCCGGCGTTGCGGTAGCGTTCAAGGTCATGTGCGCGCTCGAGCTTGAATATGTGAACGGCGGTGAATACAATCTATTCACAATAAAAGATATGTGCCGCCGCTATCTCGACCTTGTCACCATCGGGACCATCGCCGACGTCATGCCGCTTTGTGACGAAAACCGGATCCTTGTCTATATGGGCCTTTCTCTGCTGTCGTCGCCGAAGAACATCGGCGTGCGAGCATTGTTCCGCGCCGCTGGGATCGATTCGGCAAAAAAGATCACAGCCTCTATGATCGGATATACCATTGCGCCAAGGATCAATGCCGCCGGACGGATCGGGAACGCCGCACGGGCAGTGCAGCTTTTTCTGTCCAGCTCTCCAAGGACAGCCGAGGTGATTGCAGAGGAGCTATGTGCGGCAAATCGGGAACGGCAGCAGACAGAAAATGAAATTTTGAAAGAGGCGCTGTCTCAAATTGAAAAAGAGCATGATTTGAAAACAGAAAATATACTTGTCCTCGCAAGCGATCACTGGCATCCGGGCGTCATTGGAATCGTCGCCTCTCGAATCGTTGAGAATTTCGGCAAGCCTGCCGTCCTGATCACGTTTGATGACGGCACACCCGGAGCCTCTGATATCGGAAGAGGATCGGCGAGAAGCATTGCCGGCTTCCACATAGTAGAGGCGCTTGCCAGCTGCGGTCCTCTTCTCATAAAGTACGGCGGACATGAGCTTGCCGCCGGCCTTTCCATAAAAAAGGAAAATGTCGAGGAGTTTCGTCGGTGTCTTGAACAGTTTGCGGCAGATTCTCTGCGTCAAGGGGTTCGACAGGCTTCTTTCTATGTAGATGCGGAAATCCAGGCTCATGAGGTTACGGAAGAGACAGCAAGGGAGCTTTCCATGCTGGAGCCGTATGGTGCTAAAAATCCCGAACCGGTATTTGTATTCCGCAATGTGAAAATCAAGGAGATTGCTCCCTTGAGCACCGGAAAGCACTCAAGGGTCATCATGGAAAAAGACGGGAAAGAAATCTCTGCCGTTTGCTTTGGCTGTAATCTTCTGTCGGAAGGCTTTTCGGCGGGGGACATGACCGATCTTGTATGCAACATTGGGATCAACGAATTCAAGGGAAAAAGAACCATTCAGCTGATTGTTCGGGATATCGACTATTCAGCGGCTTTTTGGAAACAGATTGAAAAGGAAGAAGCGGATTTTGACCGTATATTGACCGGGGATCTCTGCTGTTCTTCGGATGAAATACCGGTACGCACCGATTTTGCCGCTGTATACGGGGTGCTGAAAAGCGGCGGATATTTGACAGAAAAACAGGTTTGTCTTAGAAAATTGCTTGCCGGTCTGCCGGATATTTCATATAGGAAGGCGAATATTATACTTGAGGTGTTTTCAGAATGTGGGCTGTGCCGCTTCCGGAGAACGGGGACTGGCTTATATGAGCTCCAGTTGAAAGAAACGCAAGGAAAAAAGGACCTTTTTTCGGCGCCGCTTATGAAAATGCTTACGAAATCAGTATCGGAGTGAAACTATGCAGGACGGATTTGATACCTTGCTCAGTACATTAAATTCCACAGGGAAAAATTATAATATAGAAAAAATCACGAAGGCTTATGAATTTGCAAAGCAGCTTCACGAAGGACAGTTCCGAAAAAGCGGAGAGCCATATATCTGCCATCCGGTTGCCGTAGCGGAAATCGTAGCAGGGCTGGGGCTTGACACGGATTCCATCTGTGCTGCGCTACTTCACGATACGATCGAGGATTGCTCCGACAAGGTTGACCTTACTAAGATCAAAAAGGAATTCGGCGATCAGGTCGCGGATATCGTCGACGGACTGACAAAGCTCGTCAAGATCCCATTCAACGACAAAGAGGATGAGCAGATGGAAAATCTTCGCAAGATGTTTCTTGCGATGGCAAAGGATATCCGCGTGATCTTCATCAAGCTCGCCGATCGTCTTCATAATATGCGTACTCTTGGCGCCCAATCGGAGGAAAAACGCAGGCTTATCGCGTTGGAAACCATGCACGTATACGCGCCGCTTGCGCATCGCCTCGGTATGCAGCGAATCAAGCAGGAGCTGGAAAATCTCGCGCTTTCCTATCTCGATCCGATCGGATACCGAGAGGTGCAGAGCGATATCGACCGCAAATTCGGGATGAACAAGGACTTTATTGTCAATACCCGTGCTACGATCGAAAAAAAGGTTCGGGAAAGCGGCATCGACTGTACGCTGGAGGGGCGGGTAAAATCCGTATACAGCGTTTACCGCAAAATGTTCAAGCAGAACAAAAGCTTTGACGAGATCTATGACTTTTATGCGATCCGGATCATCGTCGACACAGAGCTCGAATGCTATACTGTGCTTGGGATCATCCATGATATGTACAACTCCATGCCCGGACGCTTCAAGGACTATATTTCTATTCCAAAGCCGAATATGTACCGCTCCCTCCATACGACGGTAATCGGTCACGACGGCGTTCCGTTCGAGGTCCAGATCCGAACATGGGAGATGCACCATATCGCGGAATACGGTATTGCGGCACATTGGAAATATAAATCCGGAGACCGCGGCGACGCGGGACTGGACAAAAAGCTCGAATGGATCGCCAAGCTCGTGGAAAACGAATCGAGCACCGTGGACCCTGATGAATTCATCGACGCGCTGAAAATTGATATATTTCAGGATGAAACTTTTGTTTTCACACCCAAGGGCGATGTGGTGACGCTCCCGCAGAATTCAAACTGCATCGATTTCGCCTACCATATCCATTCTGAGGTCGGCAATCGGATGGTAGGCGCCAAGGTCAACGGAAAGATTGTCCCGATCGATCGGACGCTTGAAAATGGAGAGATCGTCGAGATCCTGACCTCTTCCACAACCAAAGGGCCAAGCCGCAACTGGCTGAAAATCGTCAAGACAAGCGAAGCCAAAGCCAAAATCCGCCAATGGTTCAAAAAAGAAAAACGAGCGGAGAATATCATTGCGGGCAGAGATGAAATCGTGGCGGAGCTGAGGAAGTACCCTGGCAGCTTTACGGAGGAGCAGCTGAATACCATTGTGACGAATGTCGCAGTGCGCGGCGGCGTGGACTGCGCGGACGACCTATATAACATGATCGGCTATGGAGGGCTTTCTGTCAACAAGATATCCGGCCGTCTTCGGGATGAATATGATAAAATCGTTTTGCCTGCGGAAGAGGCTCCGATCACGGAGGCTTCTCAAATCCAAACGGCTGATAAACGACGCTATTCGGGAGAATATGGCAGCGTGATCGTCGACGGACTGGAGGGCTGTCAGGTCAAATTTGCAAAATGCTGCAATCCGCTGCCGGGCGACAATATCGTCGGATTTATCACAAAAGGCTATGGGATTTCCGTTCACAAATGCGACTGTCCGAATATCATCAATAATACCGCTCAGAATAAGGACCGTCTTGTCAATGTGGAATGGCGGGTTTCGTCGGGCGAACAAAAGGAAGATCAGTTTGAGGGTCTCATGCAGATCATTGCGGACGACAGGATTTCCATGCTGGCGGATATCAGTGGTGCGCTCGCCGATATGCGGGTCTCCATCATGCAGATCAATACACAGAAAAAGGGTGCGGATCAAATGATGATCAACATGGGAATCTCTTGCAAAAATCTTGCTCATTTCAATAACATTCTATCGCGTCTCAAATCCATCAAGGGTGTCAACGACATTCGACGCGGATATGTCAAATAAAGGAGTGGCCATGCGTGCAGTAATTCAAAGAGTGTCTTCTGCCGGAGTCGTCGTGCAGGGAGCTTCGATAGGCGCTATCGGAAGCGGACTTATGATTCTTCTTGGCGTGTTCAAGACAGATGAAAAGCTCGATGCGGAGCTTCTTGCTGAAAAGATCGTCAAACTTCGTATTTTTTCAGACGAAAATGGAAAGATGAACCGGAGCGTCTTGGATGTCGGCGGAGAAGCCTTGGTCGTTTCTAATTTTACGCTTTGCGCCAACTATGCCCATGGAAACCGTCCGGACTATCTAAATGCGGAAGTACCGGAGCGTGCTTTGGAATTGTATGAATACTTTATTTCTCTTTTACGCGGGAGGCTTAGAGTAGAAACAGGCAAATTTGGTGCGCACATGTCGCTTTCCATCGAAAACGACGGTCCCATCACCATTGTGATGGACAGTGATGTACTACGAAAAAAAGGAAAATGAAAAAGAATGAAACTCCAAGTCAGTGGAAACATTAACGAATATTACGTCCAAACGCTTTGTATGCTGTTTTTTCCGGGATCCAAGTTTTCAAAAAACGAGAAAGAGGACCCCTTCGCTCCATGCGCGGACGTTTGTGTAGAAAACAGGGAAGCATGCGCCATTGCGACTGTAACGCTCAGCCATGCCGGACGCACCGCTACAGCGACTCATAAAGAGCCGTGCGACGGAGCAGAAAAGGTTTCGGCAGAACGCATCGCCTGCGGAAAAGCCTTTTTGGAGGCCGGCAAAGCTTTGACGGGGATCACGCCCTCATGGGGAATTCTGACCGGGGTCAGGCCGGCGAAGCTTGCCATTGACAGTCTTACAAGAGGGAAGAGCAAACAGGAGGTCCGCAGTTTTCTTGCCAGGGAATATTTGGTCAATCCGAAAAAGGCGGCTCTTGTCACCGATATTGCAGAAACGGAAAAAAGAATCCTGTCGGGGGTCGATAAACGATCTTGCAGTCTCTATATCTCCATTCCTTTTTGTCCGTCCAGGTGCAGCTATTGTTCGTTTGTTTCTTTTACCTCTGCGAAGCTTTTGGGGCTTCTCGATTCCTATCTTGTCCGCTTATGCCAGGATATCGAAAACATTGCCGGTATCATAAAGCATCTGGGACTGTCGGTCTCTACGGTCTACATCGGGGGCGGAACGCCGACAACATTAGATGAAAAACAGCTGGAGCAACTCCTGAAAACGCTGACTTCCCTTGTGGATCCGGATTCTTTGCAGGAATTTACGTTAGAGGCCGGACGCCCGGACACCGTCAATGAAGAAAAATTGAAAATCATGAAAGCGTACGGCGTTTCGAGAGTCAGCATTAACACGCAGACATTGAATGATGATGTATTGGAATCGATCGGCAGAAAACATACGGCGGCTGACTTTTTCCGCGCATTTGATATGGCTCGGAATGCACAGATAAAGCATATCAATACAGATTTAATTGCAGGACTTCCCGGAGAAGGCTTCGGCAGCTTTTCCGAATCCATCGACGCTGTGATTCGTCTTCGTCCCGACAATCTGACGTTTCACACGCTGTGCATCAAGAATGCCGCCGATTTTGCACATAATAAAAACAGGCTGTATATGAATACGTTTAGTGAAACTTCAAAATGCGTCGATTACTCCCAGCTAAGCGCTAAAAATGCGGGATATGTTCCGTATTACATATACAGACAGAAAAATACGGTGGACAATTTGGAAAATGTAGGATTTGCACTTCCGGGCACTGAAGGACTTTACAACATTTATATGATGGAGGAAATCCACAGCATTTTTGCGGTAGGAGCCGGCGCCGTTTCTAAAATGGTTTCCCGCAGCGGAGAAAAAATCGAACGGATTTTTGAATATAAGTACCCTTATGAGTATCTTGCCGCGCCAGACGGCGCAAAAAATCTTGAAAAAGTGAAAAAGATAGAGGCATTCTATCAAACTACCTGGTAAGGAGGCTATATGTTTGTATATGATACTATTTTTCAGAACGATCAGGAAATATCGGCTTTTGTAAAGGAAGCGGAACAGAATTATAAAAATCAAATTATGAAAATTGCAGAATACGTTCAAGGGAGGGAAAAAGCAGGAACACAATTCATCACGCTGGCAGGACCCACATGCTCAGGCAAAACAACGACCTCTCATATTCTTGAACAGGAGCTTGCACATGCCGGGATTTCGGTAAAAATTATTTCCATTGATGACTTTTATAGGAATAGAGACGATATATCCGATGATGAAAAGCCGGATTACGAATCCATTTCCGCGATTGATTTTGAGGTATTTGAAAAATGTGTTCACAATATACGCAGCGGAAAAGACACCTATCTTCCCAAATTTGATTTTATGCTGGGCCACCGTTCGGAATGGGTTTTGCATAGGCCGGTTCCCCATGAAATTATTATATTGGAAGGCATACAGGCGATTTATCCTGAAATCCGGGCGACACTTCCTAAAGATTCCAAATCTATTTTTATCAGTGTAGACGATGACGTCTGTGCCTACGGAATATTTTTTGAAAAAAGAGAGATTCGTTTTTTCCGTCGATTGGTGCGGGATTATCTTTTCCGCAATGCCAAACCGGAGCGCACCTTAGAGCTTTGGGATGGGGTCGTTGCCAACGAGAATAAAAATATCATCCCTTACGGTCATCAAGCGGATTTTATCATCAATTCCTTTATGCCGTATGAGCTGGGCGTCATCAAGCCTTTTCTTCTTGATACCATTCAGTATGAGGAACAAAAGCCATGCGAAAAGGAATTGCATGAAAATTTAAAGGAAAAATTTAAAAATATACCGGAAATTTCAGATCGTTTCGTGCCGGCCGACTCGGTTTTCCGGGAATTTATCGGCGAGCGGCATAGCGATAAGGAGTGCAGATGAAAATTTTATTTGATAAAGTTACGATATTGTTTGAGAGCGGCGAGGTACAGACGGAAATGTACCTTATGGTAACGGACAAAATCATCACATACATCGGGAAAAGCAGACCGAAGGACGCGGCAGACCGCGTCCTTGACGGACGAGGACGGGTCTTGTGTCCAGGGTTTTATAATTGCCATACGCACGTGCCGATGACGCTGTTCCGAGGATATGCAGAAAACCTTCCGCTCTCGCGCTGGCTGCACGAGAAAATTTTTCCCGCCGAGGATAGGCTTTATCCGGAGGCGGTGAGGGCTGCTTCTATGCTTGCCATTGCCGAAATGCTGAAAAATGGTACGGTATCGTTTTCCGATATGTATTTTTTCTGTGATGAAATCGTACACTGCGTCGCCGATACCGGAATCAAGGCGAATATATCCCGATCTACTGTCGCCTTTGATCCCGATATATACGCGCAAAAGGACGAGCGGTTCCAGGAGTCAGTTCAGCTTTTCGAGCATTATCATAATTCAGCGGATGGAAGAATAAAAATAGATATGTCGATACATGCGGAATATTCCACAGTTGCTGCCAGCTGCCGCTACCTGTCGGAATTCGCGCTCCAAAACGGCGCAAGGATCCATCTCCATCTCTCTGAGACTGCCGCGGAACATAAGGAATGTTTAGAACGGCATGGTATGACGCCTACGGAATTTTTCGAGAAAAACGGCGTGTTCCGTGTACCGGTGATCGCGGCGCATGGCGTCCATGTAACGGATTCGGATATCGAAATTTTAAAACGTTATGGCGCTACGGTCGTTCATAATCCTGTGAGCAATCTGAAGCTTGGCTCCGGTGTGATGCGGCTTACAAAAATGCTGGAAGCTGGCGTCAACATAGCGCTGGGTACGGACGGTGCAGCGTCCAACAATACGCTTGACGTACAAAAGGAAGCATATTTTGCCGCTCTTTTGCAGAAAGGCATAACGGGCGATACAGAAAAGTTGAAATCATTTGAGTTCGTTCGCATGCTGACAAAAAACGGCGCGCAGGCGCAGGGAAGAGCGGACTGCGGAAAACTTGCGGTTGGAGGCAGAGCCGATCTTGTCCTTCTTGATTTCGATAAAATTTCTATAATGCCGGTCTATGATGCTTGTGATTCCTTCCTTTACAGCGTCAATTCCGGATGCGTGGAAATGACGATGGTGGACGGAAATATCCTTTATGAAAACGGAGAATACAAAACTCTTGATATCGAACGAGTAAAATATCAATTTCAAAAAGTGGTTCATACGTATTTTGAATGAGTTTAGGAAGATAAGCAGGTAGAATGGTGGAAACGAAGAAGTCGACGGGTTCGCGAATCATATCCGGTGTCATTGTTCTTATGATATCGAATATTGTTGTAAAGCTGCTTGGCTTGCTGTGCAAAATCCCGCTGCATGGCTTGCTCGGCGATCAGGGCATGAGTTATTTCAACATTGCTTACAACATATTTATCACACTATATATGGTATCGACCGCGGGCCTCCCGACTGCCGTTACCATCATGATCTCGGATACGCCGGCAAATTCTGCCCGCAGAAAACAGGTCGAACGAATTTTCCGGGTAGCGCTTTCCGTCTTTTTTGTGCTCGGGATCCTCGGAACCTCCATCATGCTGTTTTTTGCCAAGCCTCTTGCGGCAATGATGGGAAGCGACGCTTCTTACCTTTGCATTATGGCCATTTCACCGACGCTCTTTTTTATTTGTATGTCAAGTGCCATCCGCGGGTATTTCCAGGGACATCAGAATATGGTCCCCACAGCGGTCAGTGAAATCGCCGAGGCGATCGGAAAATTTGCAATCGGCATTCTTCTTGCCGGATATGCCATTTCCCGTGGAGAGAGCATTGAAAGAGCTGCTGCTTACGGAATTGCCGGCATTACCATCGGTGTGGCGCTGGGCATGCTTTTCCTTATCGTTTCGAAAGCGCTGTACCGCGCCGATCAGAACACCCTGTATGAATCCACAGCCTCTCACGGGAAGATAAGCACACGTTCCGAAATTTTAAAGCAGCTCGTCAAAATCGCGCTTCCCATCACGATCAGCTCCGTCGCACTTAATTTGACCGGAATCATCGACACCTTTACCATTATCAACAGCATGAAGCTTTATACGACAGAAACCTTGGCAGAAGAGGCATACGGAAATTACAGTACGCTTGCGGTGACGATGTCGCATCTGCCGTCTGCCTTTATTACACCTATTGCTTCGTCTTTAACGCCGGCGCTGACAGCGGCACTGCTTGCCATCAAAACGGCAGTGGGTCCCGAAGAAAAAAGGGAGAAACAGGCCCGCGCTGCCAGAGTAATGCAATCCTGCTTGAAATTCGCAGCGATTATCTCTATTCCATGCGCCCTTGGCTTGTCGATCCTGGCAAAGCCGATTTTAAGTTTGCTGTTCCACAATCAGGACTCGGTCGAGGCTGCGGCTCCTTTGCTGTCAATTTTATCCATTTCTGTGTTTTTTACCGCCATGCTAACGATCACAACCTCGATTCTGCAAGCACATAAATTGCAGCACAAGCCGATTATTTCGATGTTTTGCGGAATTATCGTTAAAATCATTTTAAATATTATTTTGATCCGACAGCCTGCAATCGGTATTTTCGGCGCTCCGATCGGAACCCTGGTATGTTATTTCGTAATGGCGGCAATCAATTTCTATTTTGTCGTCAAATATGTCGGAGTACATGTCAGCATCATTAAAAATTTTGGAAAGCCATTGCTATCGGCCATTGTATCCTCAGTGTTTACCGTGCTGGTTTATTATTTTATCTCTGCGGCGGGACATCCGAATGCAGCGACAATTTTGGCGATACTTATCACCGCAGCCGTTTATTTCGTAGTATTATTTTTGCTGCATACGTTCACAAAGAGTGACATTCTATTGCTTCCAAAAGGAAAATTTATTTATGGTGCATTATGCAAGCTGAAACTGATGAGGTGATATTAAAAAAGCACGATTAAAATCGTGCTTTTTTATTTTTCGATTCCCCGGATTATCGAAAATAATAATTTTGTATAATTGAATGTGTTTCTCATGAGGAAGCATAAATAGCTTCCCTGTAACATTTTTAATAGTTGACAGATGGACCGATCTCTTGTTTCCATCCTATGCGTAAGAAAAAACAATCGATTATCCAAGTGCTTATCTTTTTTAATGAACCGAATACAAAGACCGATCAGATGGTCTGCGTCCATTTCTAATCCAGATATCTTATAAATTTTGGATATGGACAATCAATAAACGCCTTGACAAATTTTATTTCTATACGGTATCTATAATTTCTTTTACTCATATATCTAACTTATCACTCGCTCTATTTCTATTTCCATATCTGCTGAAAGCCCAAGCGCTTTGACCGTGTAGGTGTTCGTTCCGTCAGATATATATTCCAATGTAATTGCTTCATTTGGAAACACCTCTTTCAAAATCTCAGAATCGTT
>CALWJT010000028.1 GCA_944381075.1 uncultured Clostridia bacterium | reverse complement strand
GGGATATCAATACTCGATCCCTTTTCTTGCTGGAATCCCTCTGTCAAACGGATGCTTTCTCTTCTGCATCTCCGTGATATAATCCGCCCTCTCGCAAAGCGGCCCGTCCGGTTCTCTTCCCGTCATGACGACCTCGGGATGCACGCCGTCAAGATAAGACAAAAGCGCATTCCGATCCACCATATCGTGGCGGCACGCGGCGAAAATTTCATCCAGGATCAAAACGTCGAAATCCCGCGAAAGGCGCAGAAGCTCTGATAGATAGGTGCGGTAACAGCGTCCCGCCGAAGCGCGCTGCTCCCCGTTCATATTCGCATAGCGTCCGTAATGCTCTGCCGCACAGTACACCGTGATGCCGGGGATTTTCTCAAGGATCCTTATCTCCGAGGAGGAACCGTCCTTGAAAAACTGTCCGACAAGCACGCGCATGCCGCTGCCTGCCGCACGGACGGCAAGTCCCATCGCCGCCGTTGTCTTTCCCTTTCCGTTTCCGCAATAAACATGAATGAGTCCGTTTGTCATACCCTTTTCTCCAGTATATCATAAATCAGCTTCATGTCAAGCGCCTCGCGCACGGCATGCGCCAGCTTATTGTATTGTTCCTCCTTGTAAGCCGCCCTGTCAAACGGACGGTTCCCATCAAAGGCAAGGCCGCGCCGTGCGCAAAGCGCACGCACCATTTCGTCGGCGATCCCCTGTGCGTCGAACAGACCGTGTACATAGCTGCCGTAAACGTTCCCCCGGCAGACGAGCGTATCCCGCTCCGTACTGTTGCCCATATGAATCTCATAACCGGTAAAGTCCATGCCGGAAAGTCCCGAAAAGATCCCCGTCACCGCGCCTAAGCTGCCCGATATCTGAAGGCGCGTTTTTTCGCCGTGAAACACCGTATCCATTTCCAGAAGGCCCATACCGGCAGCCACGCCTCCTCCCTCGGCGCCGCAGGGATCGGAAATCGTCCGCCCCAGCATCTGGAAGCCGCCGCAAATGCCGAAAACCGGCGTTTCATGGGAAGCAAGCTTCAGCACCGCCGCCTCGAGCCCGCTTTCGCGAAGCCATTTGAGGTCCGAAATGGTGCTTTTGGTCCCCGGCAGAATGACAAGATCCGGCGTGCCAAGCTCCTTGATCGAGGAAACATACCGCAGAGAAACGTTTTCATACTGCTCAAACGGCGCAAAATCCGTAAAATTGGAGATGCGCGGGAGCCGTATCACGGCGATATCGATTTCCTTCCTTTCGCGGTTTTCAAGCCTGCGGCTGAGACTGTCCTCGTCGTCGATATCCGCATCGACATAAGGAACGATGCCGGCACACGGCACGCCTACCAGCTCATAGAGCATATCCAGTCCGCTTGCAAGAATGGAAGCGTCTCCGCGGAACTTATTGATGATCGTCGCCTTAATTCTTGCCCGCTCCTCCGGCGCAAGAAGCGACACTGTGCCGTATAGCTGGGCGAATACGCCGCCGCGGTCGATATCCCCGACGAGCAGCACCGGAGAATCCGCCATTTGTGCCATGCCCATATTGACGATATCCGTCTGCTTCAAATTGATTTCCGCCGGACTTCCCGCCCCCTCGATGACGATGATGTCATACGTCTGCTCCAGCGCATGATAGGCGCGCAGGATGTCCGGAATCAGCTCCTTTTTATAACGGAAATACTCCGAGGCACGCATATTGCCCCGTACCTCTCCCATGACGATCACCTGAGAACCGAAGTCCGTTGTCGGCTTGAGGAGGATGGGATTCATCAAAACGGACGGCACGGCGCCTGCCGCCTCCGCCTGCACGACCTGCGCGCGTCCCATCTCCAACCCCTCTTCGGTGATAAAGGAGTTGAGCGCCATATTCTGCGATTTGAATGGCGCAACGCGGTATCCGTCCTGCGCAAAGATTCGGCAAAGCGCCGTACAGACAAGGCTTTTTCCCGCGCTTGACATCGTTCCCTGTATCATAATCGGTCTTGCTTTTTTCATGACAAAATCTCCCCTATCTCCCGAATCAGAATTTCGTTTTCCGCATGCGTCCGCACCGCGACGCGATAATAGTCCGCATCCAGTCCCTCAAAGTTTGCACAGCAGCGGACGAGGATTCCTCTGGCAAGCAGCGCATCGTACAAAGGCGTCCGCGTGCGGAACAGCAGAAAATTCGCAGCGCCGTCCCATACCTCGAAGCCGAAGCGTGAGAGCGACTCTGCAAGATACGGACGCTCGACGGCTATCATCCCGCGGAAGCGTTCCACAAAAGCCGCATCGGAAAGCGCGGCGATTCCCGCCTCCTGCGCGACGGAGGAAACGTTCCAGCACGGCGATTTTTCCGACATGCGGGAAAGAAAATCCGTATCCGAGCAAAGCCCGTAGCCAAGCCGAAGCCCTGCCATTCCATAGCTCTTGGTAAAGGCTTTCAGGACAAATACATTGGGAAAGTCCCGCACAAGCGCCGGAATGTCATAGGTCTCCCGTCTGTCCGAAAGATCGAGAAAACAGCAATCGAGAAAAAGCCTTGCATGCGCCCTTTCGCAGCGTTCCGCCGCCGCTCTGACAAAGCCTGCGTCGTAAAGGATTCCGGTCGGATTGTTCGGCGCGCACAGGAATACGGCAGAAAATTCGTCCGTTATCCGAGATAAGAACGCACTTCCCGGCCGGAAGCCGTCCTCCGGCCGCAGAATATGAGATGCAAAAGACCCGCCCGCAGCTTCCCATGCCGTCCGGTATTCCGAAAACGTCGGCACCGCGGCGAGCGCCCCCCCGCCCGCGGCATCGGCAAACGCATAAATGAGGTCGGCAGCGCCGTTGCCGCATAGGATATGCTCATACGGGACACGCTCGTGCGCGGAAAGCGCCGTCCGCAGCCGCCGGCAGTAAGCGTCCGGATACTCGGAAAGCCGCTCCGTCATGGCGGCGACGGCCTGTTTTACGCAGTCCGGCGCGCCGAACGGATTGACGTTCGCCGAAAAGTCGATGCGGATATGTTTCCCGTATCGGTCGCCGCCATGCGGATTGTTTTTGTCCATCAGCATCGTTTTTCACCTCTCAGAACGCCGCAAAGGAAAATCCCGTCTCAAATGCGGCAAATAGCTTCAGCGCAAGGGTCGCGGCAAGCAGGCGAAGCGCCGTGACCTACATCAGCCGGTTCGCACGGCGGATGTCGCGCGGCTCGATTTCACGTACAGCGTCTCCGATATACGCCTTTTTCAGAACCGTACCGCCGTAGACCGCGTCGCCGGCGAGCCGAAGTCCCAGCGCGCCGGCGCAGACGGACTCCGTCTGCGCGGAATTCGGACTCGCGTGCTTTTTTCGGTCGCGCCGGAAGATCCGAAGCGCTCCTCCGGCATCCAACCCGCAGAGGGCCGAGGAGAGAATCATAAAAACAGCCGTTATGCGGGAGGGCAGGAAATTCAGGACGTCGTCCGTTTTCGCCGCCGCGCGGCCGAAATACAAATATTTTTGATTTTTATAGCCCACCATGGAATCCATCGTGTTGACGGATTTGTAGAAAAATCCGCCCGCGGCGCCGAACAGAAATAGGTACAGCATCGGCGCCGTCACCCCGTCCGATGTGTTTTCCGCCACGGTTTCGACCGCCGCGCGCGCCATACCGTTCTCGTCCAGCACATCGGTATCGCGTCCGACGATATTCCGAAGCGCCGCACGCGCGCCGTCGGGATCTTCCCTCTCCAGCGCACGGCAGACCTTCATGCTTTCGCGGCGCAGCGAATGCGCGGCGAAAATCTGCCAGCACATCACCGTTTCCACGGCAAAATATACCCACGGATGAATGAGATACGCCAAGAGGGAAACGGCAAGCGGGACCAGCGTCGATACCGCCGTGACCAGCACGACGAGCCATCTGCCGGCGATAAGCTCGCCGCGTTCCGTCATCGGAAACCGCGCGCGAAGGCGTTTTTCAAAAAAGGATATCCATTTTCCGATCGCACAGACCGGATGCGGGATCCAGTACGGGTCCCCGATAAGACAGTCGACAAGAAATCCCGCGAGCATCGCCGCCGCCGATAAAAACAAATAGGTCCCCATGTCAGAGCTCTCCTGTCACCGTAAGAATTCCCTCTGAAAAAGAGGAGGCGTAGCCATGTCCGTTCGGGCATTGCCACCGAAAATAGTCATGAGACGGCTCGTATACCGAAAGGATGCTCATGATCGTTCCCCCATGCACGACAAGCGCCAGCGTATCCCCCGTCTTGCGTGTCCCGGCGACGCGCAGAAACGCCGCCGCACAGCGCGCACGGAACGCGGCGGTATCCTCTCCGTCCGGGAACGGCAGCGCACCGCCGCTTTCCACCCATTTCAGATAAGGCGCATCCGCTTTCAGCTCCGCGTAATTTTTGCCCTCATACCGCCCGAAATCACATTCCCGAAAGTCCGGAACGGCGACTGGAGCTTTGTCGGGATACAAAATTGCCGCCGTCTCAAGGCAGCGCCGCATCGGCGAACAATAAACAAAATCCGCCCGCGGATAGGCACGGGATCGCAAAAGCGCTTTGCCTTCCTCGCAAAGAGGCTCGTCCGTGCTGCCGATATAGCGTCTTTCCAAATTTCCCGCCGTCATGCCGTGACGAATGAAATAAATAGTCATTTGATCCGCTCCCCGATTCCACAAAATACACGGTAAACGCGCTCCGCTCTTTTCGCAAGGTAGCAGCAGAGCCTGCCGACCTCCTCCCGCCATGCGCGTTCTTCTTTTTCCATCGGAACAATGCCGCAGCCCACCTCGTCACAGAGGATGACCGCGTTCGGATGGCGCGCGAGATATTCCTCCAGCGCCGGGATATCTGCGCCCCGCCTTACCGCAGCCTCAAAATGACAAATGCAGTTTTTATCGTCCAACACGCCGTCGGCATAGTCCGTGACGCCAAGCGTTTCTTTTGCAAACGCAAGCTTTCCCTGCGCACGGCCGCCAATCACCAATATCATAATTGCATAATCCTTTCCGCCGCCGTCACCGAAAGGCAGACGGCAAGCTCCGAAATCTGAAGAAACCATCCGGCAATATCGCCGGTAAAGCCGCCGAACGTCCGATAGGATTTGATCCGGTAATAAAGAAAAGCAAGTCCTGCCGCCGCGGTCCCCACAGCGCCGCAGATAGGGCTTATGACAACCATCAGCGCCGCAGACAGCGCGATAAAGACCGGCATGACGACGTTCACCGCCGTCCGGCTTGCGCTTTTCTTTTCATGCGCGCCCATACCGTTCTCCCTCGCGGACCGGAAATTCACCACCGCAAGCGCGCTGAGCGAGCGCGAAAGGACAAATCCCGGCAGGATCACGGAAAACGCCGCATCAAGCTCTGTCAAAGCGCCGAAATACAAAAGATACCACAGTCCGCAGTAAATCACCGCAAAGGCGCCGGCATTCGGGTCCTTTAGGATCTGCAGCTTTTTTTCCCGCGGAGCAAAGGACGAGAGTGCGTCCACCGTATCGCAGTAGCCGTCAAGATGGATGCCCCCCGTCACGAGCACCGGAACGGCGAGCAGCAATGCCGCACGCAGCACGCTTCCTATCGCAAGAAGTCCGCAGAGAAAATGGACAAAAAGCATCAGCGCGCCGATAACGGCGCCGACCAGCGGAAAAAAGCAAAGCGAATACTTGGTATTTCGCTCATTATAATCGATCCGAGGCATCGGAATCCGCGAAAACGTGGCAAATGCCGTGACAAGATTGCCGATCAAAAACATGCAGTTCTCTCTCCTTTCCGGACAAGCGGGATGCCCGCCGCCACCTCCAAGACCTCGTCCGCCATGGCGGCGAGCGCAGCATTGACAGCTCCCAGCCGGCGGATATACCGCATCGTCGAATCGTCGTAGAGCAGCCCGTCCGAAAATACCTCGTTCGTGACGATCACAAGATGGACGCCCTGCGAAGACAGCCGGCGGATGCCGTTTACGATCGTTTCACAGCAGATATCACCGGAGCCTCCTTTTTCATACATCTCGTTGGCGAGCAGATTCGACAGACACTCGATTAGCACCGTGTCACCGGGATCTACGGACAGTTCTCCTATATGGAAAGGGATTTCTTTTGTCACAAAGCCTTTTCCCTCCCTCATATGCCGGTGCCGCTCGACGCGGCGGCGGGACTCCTCGTCGCGTACCAGCATCGTCGCAGCATAGACAAGCGCGCCGCCATGCTCTGCGTGCAGCCGCACGGCGCGCGCCTCCGCATATTCGCTCTTCCCGCTGCCGCTGCCGCCCGAAATCAGAAGCATACTCATAACGGCTTATATTCCTCGATTCCCGTTTCTCCAAACGTCGGCATATCAAAATACACGCGCAGCGCCATATCGATAAGCGGCATCACGGAAACAGCGCCGGTCCCCTCTCCGAGCGCCATACCGATATCGAGCAGCGGCGTAAAGCCCAGCGCTTCCATGACAGGCGCCGCCGCGGGCTCCGCCGACAGATGGGAGGCGATCATGTAATCCGCGGCAGCAGGACACAGCCGCTTTGCAAGCAGCGCCGATACTGAGGAAATCAAGCCGTCTATTATGACCGGAATCCCGCACAGCGCGCCGCCGAGGTACAGACCGCACATACCGGCAATGTCATAGCCACCGACCTTGGCAAGCACGTCAATGGGATCCCCCGCGTCCGGCGCATTGCAGGCGATCGCATCCTCGATGACATGAATTTTATGCTCGACCTGCGGCAAGGAAAGTCCCGCACCGCGTCCCGTCATTCGAGAAGGCGGCAGTCCCAATAAGACCGCAGCGACCGCGCTCGATGAGGTCGTATTCCCGATCCCCATCTCGCCGGCGGAAAGCATCGTATACCCCGCGGCATGCCGTTCCCTCGCCACCCCGATCCCGTGCAGGACGGCGGTCTCGGCCTGTTCTCTCGTCATTGCAGGACCTTTGCGGAAGTTTTCCGTCCCATAAGCAACCTTGCGGTCAAGGATGCCCGGCACCTCCGCCGCCATGCCGATATCGACCGCCAGCACATCGGCGCCGGCGATCCCTGCCATGCAGCACACGCTCGCACGGCCGTGCAGGATATTGCCCGCCACGACGGCCGTCACATCGCTTCCGGTCTGTGTGACGCCTTCCGCGACTACGCCATTGTCCGCGCACATGACCACCGCGCATTTTCGATAGTCCCGACGCAGCTCACCCATTCCGGCAAGCCGGACGATGACCTCCTCCAGCCGTCCAAGTGCGCCAAGCGGCTTTGCAATGTGATCCAGACGGTATTTCGCCGCCCTCATACGCGCCTCCGAGACAGGCGCGATAGATTTACAAATGGTCTTAAGTTCCGCTTTCATCATGATTCCCCACTATAAAAAGATAAATTGGATTCTGTGCCTGCATCAGCCGGTATCCGCCGAGCCCTCTGCTCCGTGAAATGTTTACGAGCACGCACTCATAAGCAAGACCGAGCTCGGCAAAGCAGGAGATCGCCTCTCCCGTCGTTTCCAGCGTCACCGCGCTGATGACCATCCGGACATCCGGATTTTTTTCAAGGACCGCCATGAGGATCTCTCTCAGATTTCCGGCGCTTCCTCCGATAAAGGCGTGCGTCGGGACAGGAAGCGTCCGGAGCGCGTCCGGCGCCGTTCCCTGCACCGGCACGACATTGGACGCGCCGAGCCTTTCCGCGTTTTGGGAGATCAGCGCGACGCCCTCCGGATTCTTCTCCACGGCATATACGGTCCCGTCCCAGGCCGTAAGCGCGCACTCCACCGAAACGGAGCCGGTCCCCGCTCCGATATCATATACGACAGAATCACAGGACAATGCGAGCTTCGACAGGATAAGCGCCCTTATCTCGCTTTTTGTCATCGGCACCTGTCCGCGTACAAACGCGGTATCCGGAATCCCGGTACGGGCCCTCGTGTCGGGCGCCGGATTTTCGATCAGCATGCAGGACAGCGCATCGAACGTGCGGTGCGAGAGCGCTTCCGCCGTTCCGCTTGTTATCGATTCTTCCGCATAGGAAAGCCTTTCCCCTACCGTCACACGAACGTCGGACAGCCCGTACCGGCAGAGCAGGCGGCAGACCGCGTCCGGCGTATGCTCGCCTCCCGTAAGGAGAAACACCCGCCGCGCTCTTCTCACACGCGGCACGATATGGCAGTCCCGCGCATGCATGCTGGCAAGCGTCCAGTCCTCCCACGGCATGGCAAGCTTCGCGGCAAAATACGCGACGGAGCCGATGCCGGAGACCACGTTCACCTCATACGCCGAAAGCGCCGGCAGCAGCTTTTTCGCGCCGCTGTAAAAGCCGGCGTCCCCCGTCACCGCGACACAGACACTTGCCGACGGGTCTGTGTCAATGATGTCTCTGATCTTTTCCGGCAGGACCGCCGCCGCATACCGCTTCCCGCGGAAGCGCTCCCGCAGGGAGGCGAGAAGCCGCTCCGCACCGACGACAAGCCCCGCACGGCGAAGTGCGTGCGCCGCCTGTTCCGTCAGAAGCGCCGGCGCACCGCAGCCGCAGCCGACAATATCGACATGTCTTCTCTGCGGCAGTCCCAGAAAATCCGAAAAGATGCGGACCGCCTCGGACGGCGCTGCGCCGCCGTCGGACGGCGCGCCGATGATAACGGCTGTCATGCCGAGCGCCGCTGCGGCTTTGATTTTTTCATCAAAGCCGCCGGCCCCGCCGGACTGCTTGGTCACAAGCCATCTCGCGCCGGAGCAGCGGAAGGAGGCAAGATTCATCTCATACGAGAACGGGCCCTGCATCGCGAAGATATGCGGAGGCGGGATCTTCTCCTCTTCACAGGCTTGGAGCGACGGCACCGACGGCAGGACCCGAACAAAAAGCCGTTCTCTTGCGATCGGGCGGAAAGCAGGAAGCTCCTTCATTCCCGTGGTGACAAACACGCCTCCTTCCTTATCGGAAAGGTACGCCGCGGCCTCTGCTGCGCTCTGCACATATACACAGCCGGAGACAGCCTCTCCCGTATCGCGGGCGATGCGCAGGTACGGGCAGCCGGCAGCTTCCGCCGCGGCGCGGATATTTTCGGAGACCTGCGCCGCATACGGATGCGTCGCGTCCGCAGCATAGTCAAAGCCCTCCTCGAGGAAAAACCGTTCCATTTCGCGCCGGTCCATCCGTCCCGTTCGGATACGCGCGCCGGCAAGTCCGTCAAGCAGGATCTCACCGTATTCAGTCGCAACACAAACCGTAAGCGCACAGGCGCCGGCAAGGAAAAAGGCGAGCTCCCGCCCTTCCGTCGTTCCGGCGAACAAACAAATCTTTTTCTCAGACATCGCGGTATCCCCTCGGCGTGGCCATCCTTTCTATTATGATTTTCGTTCTGCTGTTTCCGATGAAAACAGTCGTGAACATGTCCGCCTCCTCGTCCGCAAGCGCACAGAGCGGGAAAAGCGCCGACTTTTCTTCTTTGCGTCCGATATTCCGGACGACACCGCACACCGTATCAGGCGACCGGTATTCCCGTATGATTTTCACCGCGCGCGACAGATCGTCCGAGCGCTTTTTGCTGCGCGGATTGTAGATCGCAATGCAGAAATCCGCCGATGCCGCAGCGCGAAGGCGCGCTTCGTTCCCTTCCCACGGCGTCAGAAGATCGCTGAGACTTATGACCGCAAAATCCTGCGTCAGCGGCGCGCCGAGCAGGGCCGCACCGGAGCAGGCCGCCGTCACGCCGGGGATGGCCACGATCTCCGGCGGATCCTCCCCCGCCGTCTCGTAAACCGGAGACGCCATTCCATAAACGCCCGCATCCCCCGAACAGATAAGGGCGGTCACTCTGCCGTCCCTTGCCGAACGCACGGCAAACCGGCATCGCTCGATCTCCTGCATCATGGACGTCTCATAATATTCCTTATCCGGAAAATACGGCCGGATAAGGCGGACATAGCCCGTATACCCGCAAATAAGCTCCGCCTCGCCAAGCGCTTTTATCGCGCCGACGGTCAGCATATCATAGCTTCCGGCGCCGATGCCGACTACATACAATCTACTCAAAGGAAATCCTCCAATCCGCCTCGGATGCCGCCGCCGTCACACCGCCCGCCACATATTTCGGGACGATAAGCGTCCCGCCCCGAACCATCGCCGCGCGCTCGCAAACATTGCCGACGCCGACCGTTGTTCTGACAAATTCGGATTCCTCAAATTCGCCTTTTACCGCGGCAAGCTCTGCCGCGGAATAAAATTCGGGAGCAATCCCCAGACTTTCGCAGAAAGAAAGGAGCCCCGCCTCGTCTCTCTTGGCATCGATGGAGCAAATATGCCCTACCGACAGAAAGTCAAGTCCAGCACTGTCCAGCGCCGAAGCCGCGGTTTCCCGAATCGCCGCCTCAGGTACACCTCTGCGGCATCCGATGCCAAGGATAACGGCACGCGGGACCAAACGCAGCGTTTCGCCGTAAGGAGACCTGCGCCGGATGCCGATATAAATGCCGAGCGTCCCGCTGTCGGCCTTTGCGAGTCCCGCCGGCAATGGGTCCGAGAGCGGCTTTTCCGCCGTGATGGGCACGTCTGTCTCCAAAATCGCGGCGGATACCCGCTTTGCCGCATCCATGGAGGAGATCACAAAGGCATGCTCCGCCGCCCATGCGTCGACGGAGAATCTTCCGGCAATGTCCGTCGCCGTCGTGATAACCGGGACGGCGCCGAGATATCCGGCAAGCCCGCGCGCCATGCGGTTCGCGCCGCCGATATGTCCGGAAAGGATCGGGATCACAAACGTACCGGCATCGTCTATCACAAGCACCGCAGGACCTGCCGCCTTGTTTTTCACATAAGGCGCAATGCTCCGCACGGCGATGCCGCAGGCGCCGATGAAAACAAGCAGCTCCGCTTCTTTGAAAAGCGGCTCCATATCCACAGGGACGCTCCGATGCGCGGCAAAGCCATATGGAGCCGCCGGCCTTTCGATCGAATGGACGGCACTGTCCTTAAAATATTCCCGAACACGAAGGGCGAGACGCGCGCCCTTTTCCGAAAAAACAAAAATATGTGTCCTCATTCCGACGCCTCGCGATATCCTGCCGCGAAATCCGGCGAATATAGTTTGGAGCGCACAAAGCCTTTCCCCAAAAAGCCGCCGATCACAACAAGCGCCGTATTCTCAACACCGTTCGCCTTAGCCGTCTGCGAAAGCGTTCCCGCCGTGCCGTGCAGGACCTTTTCGTCCGGCCATGACGCCTTATAAACGATTGCGGCGGGTGCGTCTCCTGAATGGCCGCCGGCAAGAAGCTCCGCCGTCCGCTTTTCCAAAAGTCCCGTGTAAAGAAGGATCACCATCGTCGCGCCATGCGCGGCAAAGGCGCGGACCGATTCGCGCTCCGGCACGGCGGTCCGTCCCACGGCCCGTGTGATGACAACGCTCTGTGATATGCCAGCCGGCGTATATTCAGCCCGCAGCGCCGCGGCAGCACCGCAAAAGGAGCCGACGCCCGGACAAACGTCATACGCGATCCCGTGGCTGTCCAAAAAATCAAACGGCTCTCGGACCGCGCCGTAAAGCGACGGATCCCCTGAATGCAGGCGGACCGAGACAAGCCCCTTTTCCTCCGCCTCAAGAATCGCCGCCCCTATCTCTTCGAGCGTCATTTTCGCACTGTTGTAAAGACGGCAGCCCTTTTTTGTACAGGATAAAAGATCGGGATTTACAAGAGAACCCGCATACAGCACAACGTCCGCTTCCTCTAACAGCCGTCTGCCCCTTACCGTAATCAAATCGGCGGCACCGCAGCCCGCTCCGACAAAGTGAACCACTATCCTTCCCCCTATCCGTTCGTATCGTTCCAGCCCGCCGATTCCCCCCTGATTTTCTCCGCAAGCGGGCGGGCATTCGGCGTTTCAAACAAAAGTCCCATTCGATTGGAAAAGACAACGACGCCAAGCGCCGCCCTGCCCGCGAGCCTTGTTTCGGCATGAGATACGATCTTCCAGCCGATGCTGCGGATAACAGGCGTAAGGAGTCCCGCGCCGCATACAATGTCCAGCATATCGTCGGTCATCACGCTTTCCATCAATCTGCGGACCGTATCCGCATCCGCGCCGTGAAGGGCGGCGTGCGCCGCAAAAATCTCGGCGCGGCAATCGCCATATCGCGAATGGGTGTTCAGCATGCCTGCGGCAAGCTTTACAAGCTTGCCGATATGACCGACAAGCAGTACACCGGAAAAGCCGGAGTCCGCGGCACAGTCCAGCGAATCTCCGATAAAATTCGAGCATTTGACAGCGGTATCCCGTCCTATTCCCATCGAATGGACAAGAAAATCCTCGCCGTAATTCCCAGGGGTAAGCAGCAGACAGTTCCCGCCTGCCGCACGCCTCACATGGATCTCGGCCCGAATGGTATCGACGACCGCCGCGTCGCTCATCGGCTCGACGATCCCTGTCGTGCCAAGAATGGAAATCCCCCCTACGATACCAAGCCGCGGATTGAAGGTCCGCGCCGCAATCCTCTCTCCGTCCGGCGCAGAGAGGATGACAGAAATCCCGCCCGTATAGCCGGCTTCCTCCATCACCTCAAGAACGGCGCGGCGTATCATCTCCCGCGGGACGCTGTTGATGGCGGCAGCCCCCGGCGGCTGATCCAGTCCCGCCTTGGTCACACGGCCGATCCCCGCGCCGCCGTCGATACGGACCTCCTGCTGGAAAGATACGAACCGCTCCGTGCGCGCATAGATCCGCATCCCGTTTGTCACATCCGGATCATCGCCGCTGTCCTTCCTTACGGCGCAGCTGACAAAGCCCTCCCCCATCTCGATATCCTCGACGGCAAGCGTAAGCGCTTCCCCCTTCGGCGTCATGAGAGTCACACCCTCCGTCCGCCTGCCGGAAAAAAGCATCCACGCCGCTGCCTTGGCCGCCGCTGCCGCACAAGATCCTGTCGTATAGCCGCAGCGCAGCCTCTTCCCGTCCTTGGTCACATAAAGTTCTCTCATCGCCGGAGCTGATACAGCAGCGCGTTGCAGATCGCAGCCGCGACGCCGCTGCCGCCCTTTCTGCCGCGCGCGACAATATAGGGCACGTCCGCCTTCATAATGGTTTCTTTGGCTTCGACGACATTGACAAAGCCGACCGGCGCGCCGACGACGAATGCCGGACGGATTTTTCCCGCCTCGATCAAATCATACAGCGCAAGCAGTGCCGTCGGCGCATTGCCAACGGCAACTGCACACGGCTTTTCCAGACGCGCCGCCTTTTCCATGGATACCTCAGCCCGTGTCGTACCGCGCCGCAGCGCCTCCCGCGCGACGTCCTCGTCGCTCATAAAGCAGTGGACGGCGCCGCCCAGCTCCGAGAGCACTTTTTTGTTGATTCCTGCTTTCGCCATCTGTGTATCGGTAACGATATCGCAGCCGCCGGCAAGCGCCTCCAGCGCCCGCGTGACCGCATGCTCCGAGAACACGAGCGTTTCGGCAAAATCGAAATCCGCCGTCGCATGGATAACCCGCTTGACGACCATCTCATTTTCCTCCGGAAGCGCTACGGTAAGCTCGGACGAAAGGATGGCAAAGCTCCTTTTTTCAATTTCCATCGGATCGTGCAGTATCCTCATTTTCTTTCTCCTTTTCCTTTCGATATTGCAGGCAGGCGGCGGCAAAATTTTCCGCCGTGCGCGGATTTGCATAGAAATGCACATGCGGATAGCCCGCATGCAGGCGGGGGCCTGTCACAATACAGTCCCAAGCGGCTCCGCTCTTCTTTTGCGCAAGGAAGCCGTCTCCGCAGTCGCTGCTGTCGTAATAATGGAACTCATGTGCGCGCACCTGCTCTCCCGCATGCAGCAAAAGCCCGTCGCGGCGGGCAGTCAGCGTCACATATCCAAAGCGGACAAGATGTCCGGCATTCCGAGCGGACGACGGCAGGACGCCCGCCATCGGGACCCCATCCAGCATATCGCCGAGATAGAGAAAGCCGCCGCATTCCGCAAGGCAAGGAAGTCCGGCGCGTACCGCAGCCTTCACGGAAGCCCGCATCGTTTCATTTTCGGACAGAGGCTTTTCATACAGCTCGGGATAGCCGCCGCCGAGATACAGGCCATGACAGTCCGCAGGAAGCGCTTTGTCCCCCATAGGGCTGAAAAAGACAAGCTCGCAGCCGAGCCGCTCCAAAAGACGGAGATTATCCGAGTAATAAAAGCAGAATGCCCTGTCATGGGCCACGGCGATCCGAAGCGGCCTCCCCTCAAGGCTCGGAGCATCGACGGCTGGAGGCGTGTATGCGATAGGTTCGGCATTGCCGGCGAGCGACAGAATGGAATCGATATCGATGGTTTCCGAAAGGATATCCGCCGTCCGGTTCAGCTTTTCCTTCAGGTTTTCCACCTCGGCGGCGGTAATCAGCCCCAAATGCCGGCTGCCGAGCGCAAGCGCATCCGAAAGCTTCGGCAGATAGCCGGCCGGACGCACGCGCTCCCCGAAGCGGCGGCGCATCAGCCCGCACAGCATCCGATAGGTTCCGGCCGTCATTCGTCCAAAGAGGACGCCCGCGATCCGGCTGTCCGGCGCGAAGTTTAAAAATCCCTCAAGAGATGCCAGAACGGAAGTCGAAGCGCCGCGGCCGTCCATAACAAGAAGCACGGGCGTTTTCGTCCGTCTCGCGACGTCATACGTACTGTTTTCCATGCCGTCGTCTCCCGTCCCGTCATAGAAGCCCATGACCCCCTCGATGACGGCGATATCATGTCCTGCGGCATTGTCCGCAAGCAGGAAGCACAGCGTATCGTCATCGAAGAAAAACGGATCGAGACTGGCGCTGTCCGTTTCGGTCACGGTCTTATGAAACATCGGGTCGATATAATCCGGACCGCACTTGAGCGCCACGGGTTTCCGTCCCCGCCGCTTCAAAAGCTCCAGTACGGCGCAGACGGCTGTGGTCTTGCCGCAGCCGCTCGCCGCTCCGGCAATCAGGATCCTGGGAATGCGGCAGTATTCCATATGTTTCTCCTTTATCGTTTTCAGTTTCGCTTCCGTCCGCTCCTCAGCTTGGGACACGGCCGCCAAAGGTCTCCAAAAGCGCCTTTGTCGAGGACAGAATCGTCTTTCCCTGCTCTTTTGCCGCATGGAGAAGCCGTTCGTTGCAGCGGTTATACGTCCCGCGCACAAAGCCGCAGTCCGCGACATACGGGACGCTGTTCAAAAGAGAGCGCGCCCGCGCTTCGGTCTTGGCATCCACCGGCTCGAATGCACGCGCACAAATCACCGTTTCGGCAAGCGCGCGCGCCACACGGAGGTCCATGTCGTTTTCATAGAGGATCCCCGCCGCATGCGGTATGCCGAGACGCTGAAGCGTCCGATAGAACGGGATGCCGCGCCCGCCTCCGCCAATGACAAGGACCTGCGGCGCTCCACACGGCTTCTGCAGCTCCACGCTGCCGAACAGCGTATCGTAAGAGCCGTGTTCGATGCCATAAAGACGGGAGATCCGCTCCTCGGTAAAAATTTCATCCGGTGTGCCGAAATCCTCGATGGTGTCGCCGGCGACACAAATGATCTTATCCGAAATCTTGTAGGCAAGGTCGATCTCATGCAGGGACATCACGACGGTGATGCCCTGCTTCTTCGCCATCTCGCCAAGGATATTCAGAAGCTCGATTTTATGACGGATGTCGAGAAACGAAGTCGGTTCGTCGAGCACGATGATCTCCGGCTCCTGACAGATGGCGCGCGCGAGCATCACCCGCTGACGCTGTCCGTCGCTGATTTCTCTGAAATCACGGTCATAGAGCTCCAGTGCATGGACACGGCGCAGGGATTCCTGCACGATTTCTCGGTCCTTCGCAGTCAGAAGTCCGAAATGATTGGTGTACGGATACCGTCCCGTCGCAACAACGTCGCCGCAGGTCATGAGCTCCGGATGGATGCGTTCCGTCAGCACGACGGAAAGCCTTGTCGCGACGTCCTTCCCGGACATCCTGCGGATATCCGCCCCGTCGATGGAAATGACGCCGGAAATGGCCTCGAGATGTCTTGTGATGCTTTTGAGGATGGTGGATTTACCGGAGCCATTGGGACCGATCAGCGTCAGGATCTCTCCCTTCTCGATGCCAATGCTGATATCGGAGATCAAAGGCTTTCCGTCATATCCTACGGTCAGGCGCTCCGTTGTGAAATAATATCCCATGCTTATCCCTCGCTTTTCCGCTTCAGCATCAGCCAGATGACGACCGGCGCGCCGACGGCTGCCGTCACCGTCCCGAGCGTCAGCTCCGTCGGGGAGAACACCGTGCGCGCAACAAGATCGCAGAGCATACAAAAGATAGCGCCGGAAAGGAAAACGCCGGGGACCATGACGATCGGCTTCGTCGTGCCGAACATCAGCTTTGCGATGTGCGGCACCGCGATGCCGACAAAGGAGATCGGTCCCGCAAAGGCCGTCACGCATGCGGAGAGCATACTGGAAAGCAGGATCAAAACAACGCGGAACACCTTGATGTTGATCCCCATGCTTTTGGCATAGCCCTCGCCGAGCTGATAAGCGCCGATCGGCTTCGACATGAAAAAAGTAATGACAAGAGTCGGGAGCACAAGGAGAGCAGAGATTTTCAAGTCATCCCACGTTTTTCCCGAAAAGGTCCCCATCGACCAGTAGGTCAGGTCTACGATTTCTTCCTCACTGGCAAAGTTGATAAGAAAGTCCGTCACAGCCGAGCAGATATTGCTGATCATGATGCCGATGACAAGCAGAGACGACATATTCCGGATCCTCCTTGCGAAAATCAGCACGAACAGCATGGACAGCATCGAACCGACGAACGCCGTCACGACCGTAAGAGAGACCGGGATATGCGTCATAAAGCCGGAGAGCGCGATGGTCACGACAGCGAGCAGCATTTTTGCGCCGGAGGAAATACCGAGCACAAAGGGACCGGCGATCGGATTGCGGAAAAATGTCTGCAAAAGAAAACCGGAAAGGGACAGCGCGCCGCCGAGGACCGCCGCGGTGAAAAGACGCGGGAGCCTCAGCTTCCACAGGATGTCGTAGGATGGGTCCGAACGATCCCGCAGGAAAAGAATATTCCAGATTCTCTCTGCAGAAAGCTTGACGCTTCCCGTGTTGATATTCAGAACAACGGCAATGACAAGCAGCACGGCAAGTCCGAGGAACACCAGCTGAAAACGGAGCAGCCGCTTCTGTTTTTGCTTCATTTTTATTTCAGCTTAAACAGATAGGTAAGCTGGTCGGTGGAGGCGTCCGCATTCAGCATGAGATTGATATCTTTTATCATGTCGCCGAGCGTGCTGGAGATCTGGAAGAAGTCCGGAGACGTACACCATACGTTCCCGTTTTGCACAGCCTTCATATTTTCAAGAAAGTCGCCGCGCTCCAAAAGATCCGCAAGCGTCTCCGGCCTTCCGCCGAGCGTCCAGACGTAAATGATGTAGTCCGCGTCCCGCGCGCCGTCGTAAAACGCCTCGTTCTCCATTTTCACAGTCCCCGTCTCTCCGACGCCGACCTTGCCGTCAAAGATATAGTCGCCTCCGGCAAGCTTCACCATTTTCGCCATGTAGTCGTCGGAATTGCGCGCATAAAGAACGCCCTTGGACGTAATATAGAAAATCGCGACGCTCTTGCCGGTCGCTTCTCTCTCGGCAATCTGCTCGACCAGCTCCGCCTGCGCATTGAAATGCGCTTCCGCCTCCGCTTCCTTGTTGAACATCGCGCCGTAAAGCTTTACCCACTCCACTCTTGCCAGCGGATGGTCCTCCTCCGACGCTTCATCGAGCATCACGTACACGCCGAGCGCGTCCAGCTGCTCCGCCACATCCTCCGTGAGCATCGTGGAAAAGATCGCAAGCTTCGTTCCGGAAGCGACGATTTGGTCATAGTCCGGCGTCTTATAGTTGCCAATGTAGGTCATTTTCCCTTCGTTCATGAGGTCTTTCACCTCATCGATATACCAGGAATCGACATCATTTGTGGTAAGCGAAATGGTATCCAGCATGCCGATGGCATAAAACAGCGAGGTCGTCGGCGTGGAGGATACGAGAATATTGGTGATCGGCTGCTGCAAAACATGCACATCCGCGTCAAGCCCTTCCGGAATGCTCCTATTTTCCGGTACGATGAGCAGCTTGGAGGTCACAGCCTCGCCGTCCGTCACCGTAATCATCTTGTATCCGCCCTTGTAATAATCCACCGAGAAGCGGTTCGCATAGGAGAGCGCCATCGTATGGTCAAAAACCAGCTTCCCGTCGTAATTCTCATCGGAGTCCTCTCCGCTGCCTGTCGTCTGCGCCGGCTCGCTGCCGTCGGTCGTGTCGGAAGGCGTCGGTTCCTTTCCGCATGCGGCAAGCATGAGAAGCATCGCGGCGGCAAGCATCAAAGCGATCCATCTTATCGTCGTTTTCATGATTTTTCTCCTTTTTTCTCATTGAAAGAGCCGATTTCAGGCCCTATTTCCTGTATCATTGTACAAAATCAGGTGCTTCTTGTCAAACGCAAAACCGGCGCTTTTGAAAACTTTCCGGTATTTTACAAGGAATCATAAATTTTTACTAAATCCGATACCGGAAGCAAAAGGACTTGCATTCCGAGGCAGAAAAGTGATATAATACCGGAAGCAAAAGTCTGAAAAATCTGCCGCGGCGGAGGAAAGGAGCGGACATGTACAGGCACCAAATAGACGGCGTTTCCTTTTTTCTAAGGGAGCCCTGTGACCTTTCCTTTCTTGCAAAGTACGGCACCGCCTTTTGCGTTTTCGACCGGAACATTTCCGGAAATATCGGCTTCGGAATGGATGACGGCAAAACGCGGCGGTTCGTCAAGATCGCAGGGCTCCCCACCGCCCGCTATCAGGGAAAACCTGTCGAGGCCGTGCAAGTGCTCCGGCGCGCAGCAGGACTTTATCATGAGCTGTCCCATCCCCATCTGATACAACTCGAGGATGCTTACAAAAAGGGACCCCTTTTTGTCGCCGTATTCCCATGGGAAAGCGGCGAATGCCTTTACGATCACTGGAATTTCGAGCTCTATCGCACCCATCCGGAGATCCGCACGCCTGCCGCGCGTTTTCGCGCGCTTCCCCTAAGAAAGCGGATGGAGGCGCTGGAGATCCTGCTGTCCTTTCTTCGGCTGGTCTCCGAGCATGGATACGCCGCCGTCGATTACTACGACGGCAGCATCCTCTATGATTTTGAAAAGGAATACCTGCACATCTGCGATATCGATTTTTTTGAAAAATTCCCTTATGTCAACACGCGCGGACTCATGTGGGGCGACGACAAGTTCCGCGCGCCGGAGGAATATTCCCGCGGCGCCGTGCTTGACGATGCGACCAACGTCTATCGGGCAGGCGCTTTGATGTTCTACTGCCTTGCGGATCCCGGCACAAGGGAGCCCAGTACGTGGACAGCATCCCACGAGCTCTATGAAATCGCAAGGCGGGCCACAAGCCCAAGCAAGGCGGACCGCTACCCGTCCGTCGCCGCCTTGATGGACGAATGGGAAAAAGCAAAGGAACGGTAATCCTTTATCCCGAATTTCCCCGCGCGCAGGGCTCCCGCAGCATACGGCGCCCATTTCCGAAACGGAAATGGGCGCCGCTTTTTTTACCGGCTGCCTGCTGTTTTCAGGATCAGCGCAAGGATCCGTTTTACCGATTCCTCCACGCGCGAGCGGGAAAGACCGCCGTCCGCGAGCGCCTGCGAAACGCGGTCCGGCGAACCGAAGCTCATCTTCAGGTCATGGCCCGCCGCAAGCTCCTTGACGTGATCGGAATCGTTGCCCCAGTCCGTCACCAAAACGCCGTCAAAGCCGAACTCGCGGCGGATGACGTCCATGCAGAGAAGCCGGTCCTCCGGCACTTTTTTGCCGTTGATAAAATTATAGGAGGTCATGATGGCAAAAGGAGCCGCCTCCCGAATGACGATCTCAAAGGCTTTCATATAAATTTCACGAAGCGCCCTGGCGGAAACATAGCTGTCCGAGCGCAGCCGCTGATACTCGGTGCTGTTCGCGGCAAAGTGCTTGACCGTCGCCGCCACATGCATTTCCTGCACGCCGCGGACAACTGCCGCCGCAATCTTTCCGGAGAGGATCGGATCCTCGGAATAATATTCAAAATTTCTCCCGCAGCACGGATTTCGGTGGATATTGACACCAGGCGCGAGCCAAACGTCTACCAGCCGCTCTCTGGACTCGCAGCCGATGGAGCGTCCGAATTCCTCTGCAAGCGCAGTATTCCAGGTGCAGGCAAGCATCGTTCCCGAAGGATAGACCGTCGTCCTTGACTCCAAACGAAGCCCGATGGGACCGTCCGCCCAGTACGCCTCCGGGACCCCCCTTTCCGGAAGATATCCGATTTGTCCATTGTCATTCCCGCAGGAAAGGGCGGCAAGCTCTCCCTCCGTCAGCGACCGGACAAACGCATCGAGCGTAAGCTTCCCCGCCATCACGGATCGAAAATCATACTCCGACGCCTGCGGCGGAAGCGGACGGCGGACCCGCAGCTTCTCCGGCTCCGCTTCGCAGGCCGTCACGGGAGTCCTTCTTTGCGCGGCGGCCTTTGACCGCTTGCTCGGCGTGAACAGAAAATAGGCGATATTCGGAGCGGTCTTGGTCGTGGATACGATCTTGAAATAGCATTCACCTTTTGGCAGCGCAAGCTGAATCGGCGCGGAAGTAGCGTAGACATGAGCGCCGTCCTCCTTTTTCGTCGTATTCTCAAGAGTTACCGCCTCTACCTCCTGCCCTACATTGGAAATGAGAAAGGAAAACGCATCCTGGATATCCATCGGCGGATACCAGTTATCATACCGAAGCGAAACGTCGTAAAGTCCGGCCTTTTCCACATGCAGCCGGTAAAGCGCATAGCGTCCCGGCGTGTGCATTCGGGCAAGCGCCTGTCCGCTTTTCTGAGGGCCATCATCCGAAAACGGCTTTGCCACCACATACAGTGCCGCCTCCGAAAACCGGCCGCCCTCCACGATAGAGACGCCATTCCCGATCGTGACCGCATCGTCCTGCTTCTCCACCCAAAGACCATCTATCGAGGAGCTTTCCACGCCCTGTACGGCAAGCACACAAGTCCCCGCCTCCAAGAGCACATCCGGGATCGTCCCGTCCTCGCCGGCATTTTCCAGCCGAGTGCCGTTCAACAGGCAAACGCAGTCCTTTTTCCTATCGGCGGCCTGCGGGAAAAGAAGGCGCAGCCGGTAGCTGCCGCGTGCGGAAACAGCCAGCTTTACGGTGCATTCCTTCTCCCCGTAAATCAATGCTTCTCTCGGGACCCGGCATTTTCCAACCGGCAGGACCGGATATCCCGCTGCCATATCCGGCGGTACAAAATCAAGCCGCTCCCTTCCTCCGGAAAGATCAAGCCGCTCCTCCAGCCTCGTCGGCAAGTGAGCACAGGCACGGGACAGACTTTCCCGATTCTCATAAATTCCCGCAAGACGCAGGGCTCTGATATCATTGCCAAAAAGGATCCGATATTCTCCGTTTTCCAAGACCCATGTATCCCGATGTCCTGACACGCCGGTATCGTCAAAGGCCGCCATATCCCAAGCCGAAAAAGAGAGGGAGAGGACCTCGGTTTCCCCGGGAGACAAAACTTTGGTTTTGGCAAACGCATGCAGCGAAAGTGCCGGACGGCTCATTTTGCCCTCCGGTGCCTGTCCGTACAGCATTACCGTCTCCTTGCCGGAAAAAGCATTTCCGGTATTGGTGACGGCGATTTGGACTTTTATCATGCCGCCGGCGGAGGAAAATTCCGTACAGGTCATATCAAAGCAGGTATAGGAGAGTCCGAAGCCGAACGGATACAGGACCTTCTCCTTCGCATGAGAAAACGATTCAAAATAGCGGTATCCGACAAAAATATCCTCCGTATAGGGCTGGATCAAGCCGCCCTGCTTTCCGAACGCGGGCGACGATGGATAATCCGCATAGGAGCGGGCAACCGTATCTGTCAGCCTTCCCGACGGCGTGACCCTGCCGGAAAGGATGCCGGAAAGCGCACGGCCGCCCTCCATGCCCGGCATGCCGAGAAGCAGGACGGCGCCTATCTGACTGTGTTCGCTTACCGATAAGTCGATCAGATTCCCGGAATTGATGACCAAAACGACCCTGCTAAAATAGCGGCAGATCAGGGCAAGCTGTTCTTCTTCTACAGAGGAAAGACCATAGTCGCCTGCAATCGGCGACACATCATCATTTTCTCCGGCAGTCCTGCCGAGCACAAAAAGTGCCGTATCTGCACCGCGCCGTACTGCCGCTTCAACCATATCCTGCGAGAGTGCCATTTCCGGCTGCAAATGAGAACCGCTGCCCCATACACCAAAAGCAGCGATGGGATGCTCCGCCGAAAACTGCCGATAGCGCTCCGCGAGCACTTCGTCAAACGGGATGCCTTCCTCCTTCAGTCCAGTGAGAACATCAATGCAGTATTCGCCCCGGCAATATGCAGATCCCGTTCCGCATGCGATGACGTCGACCTGTGTCCTCCCGAAAACCGCAAGCTTATGCGTATTGCCTAGCGGCAGGATCCCGCCTTCGTTTTTCAGCAAAACGATGCCCTCCTCCGCAATTTCCTTTGCCAGTCTGCAGCGCTCATGTTGCTCGATATACCGTTCCATATAAACCTCTCTTATGTATTTTTCCTGATAGGAGCCTTTTTTTCACAATGACTTTTAACCTGCTGTAAGCAAGGCCCGTATCTTTTTTATATCCCCGCTGCACAGCAGCTCCAAATGCTCAAAGATTTTCTCGGCCGGCCAATCCCACCACTTCAATCGAAGCAGAAAATCGATGGTCTCATCGTCGAAACGCTTTCGGATGGTCCGAACAGGGTTGCCGCCCACGATATGATAGGCGGAAACATTTTTTGAAACAACCGAATTCGCGCCGACAATCGCACCGTCCCCAATATGAACGCCAGGCAGTATCGTCACGTTTTGTCCGATCCAGACATCATTGCCAACAACGGTATCCCCTTTGAATGGAAGCTCCTCCAGGGCAGGCGTCACCCGCTCCCAGCCGTTCCCCATGATATTGAATGGGTAGGTGGTAACGGAGTCCATCCGGTGGTTGGCTCCGTTCATGATAAATTCCACCCCCTTCGCGATGGCGCAGAATTTTCCGATGATCAGCTTATCGCCCAGAAATTCATAATGATGCGTCACATGCTTTTCAAAATTTTCCGCATCCTGAGGATCGTCATAATAGGTATAATCTCCAATGACAATATTCGGCCTTGTAATAACGTTTTTGATAAAGCAAACGCTTGGAATGTTTTTATTTGGAAATTTTTGATTGGGATCCGGACCATATCGCTTCATAAAACACCTCTAAGCTTTCTTTGAACGGCCGTTCCGACAACAGCTAAACTCTCTTCCTTTAAAGGGAGGAAAGAAGGCCTTTTTTGGCATGACCGAATTTGCAGTTTATCTATTTCAGAAAACAAAAAGGCCGATCCCCGTCTGAGATCGACCTTTTTTTCTTTGGTGGAGACATCTCCGCCAAATCCGAACTCAGAAAATTCTTGACTTCCTTGCGCGTGACCGTTTGGGTGCCGTGCTGGTAGTTGTAAGTCAGCACCAGCTTGTCGTCGTACACATAGACCGCGTTCACGAAGGTGTCGATCAGCCGCTTTCGGAATGTGCGGTCATCCGGGCTGCCGCCGCGAAATTGAGAGAACCAGTGTTCCATGTACTCCCTCGTCAGCTTCGGTTTTTGCAGTTCCGCCCGGGCGATGCCAAGAGACAATTCTTCTTTCTGCTTTCCAACTCTTCCAGCCGCTGCTTGGTGGAAGCGGTGAGAATTCCCTGCTGGATCGCGTTGACAAGGTACTCGATTCCTTTCTCGGTCTCGATGAGCTGCCGCCGCAGCGCCGGAATGGTCACATCCTCCTGCTCCTGCAAGGCGAGCAGCGCATCTATCATCCGGTTGATTTTTTCCTCATCCAGCACCCGTATCATCGTCAGCCGGACTACGGCGCGCTCGATCCAATCTTTTTTAACCGCCTTTTTGTCACAGCCTTTTTGCGTTTCGCATTGCCGCACTTGTAATAGTAGTAAATCGCTCCGGTGTGGCTCCTGCCGCTTTCGCCAACCATCATGCGCTCACACTTGCCGCAAAACAGTTTTGTGGCCAGAAGAAACTCGCTTTCTTTGGCTTTGGTGTGTGCCGGTGCGCGCTTGTTCTTCTCCATACGCCGC
>CALWJT010000027.1 GCA_944381075.1 uncultured Clostridia bacterium | reverse complement strand
CGCTTTTCAAGATGAATCCCGAAGCCACACATCGCACATCCTGTCCGCTGGGCTCTTGTCGTATACAATGTTCCATCTGCCTTTCTTTCTATCGTGCCATATATGGTCGGAACGGGAACATTTAAATCCAGCGCAAGCTGCAATAGGTCCTGTCTTGAAAATCTTGCAAATGGGCAACTTCGCACCGTTGATTTTCCAAAATAATTGCATCCATTTTTGATAAGCCCCATCTCTCTTTGTCCATGCTCTGATGCCATAAGACCGAGATATGGGAAGCTGTTATTTTCTTCCGCCCACAAATCCGCTGGCAGCTCTTTCATCCAATAACAACAGTCGGAAGAAACTTTAAAGGGTGCTATTTTGCAGTCCAAATCCGGTCGATGATCGTTATAATATCCAGCAAAAAGCCGCAGCCACTTATCAGGCAATTTAATTTTATCACTATGCTCATAATGTCCCTGCTCGCCCATATCTCCCGTCATAATTGCATGAATAAAGGTTTGTTTTTCAGCATTCGGCTCTTGCAAAATCGAAATTTTATGCGCTTTCTCTTTGCTGATGACAGGGAACCCAAACTCCCTTAATATTTCTGTTTTGCTTTTGATTGGTTTTAGGTAAACATCAATCCCGATTTGTTTATGTACATCCTGTACCGATTTATATTCGAGTACCGATGCCGATACCGATTTAATATCCGGATCTATATATTTACGCAGAAATAATAGCAATGTAATGCTGTCAAGTCCTCCAACCGAAACATGCACATTTGCTCCATAATCATAGACAATCGTATCGTAAAATTTTCGCGCCACATCTATTGCATGATGTATTTTTGCTTCATATGACATAGAATCACAAAGTGCATAAAATTCTGGCTTATTCATTGGAAGATGCCCTTCCGGCTTTTTGAAACGTTCATAAGCATCTTTCATAATTTCTTTTCGTGTTAGTTGCCTATCCAAATTGGCAAGTTCCTCTTGTGTCATTTTTCTCTCCTTTTTCAGGAGAACCGGTTCTCGTCTACGTCATGCCGCGTCCGGCATGCGCTCTGTTTGGCATTCGGGCAGCTACCCCCGAACGCTTTTTTTTATGTGTTTTGCATTATTTTATGGTGATCTGCACCACTTTATCTTTTCGCTAGTGTCAATATTTTTTCGGCCAGCTCTAAAATCTCTGCTCCCCGCACGTGTCCGTGAAACCTCGAACCACCCATCGGCTTGATAGCAAATTCCGGTATGTCCCTCTCCCAAGGAAGAATACGCGGATAAGCCTTTAATCGTAGGATAATTCTTACGAATATATCGTCGTGCCATAGCAAGAGCTTTGGATTCGCAAAATCGCTCGGTATCATCTACAAAATACATCCTCGAAAGACAAAGCTGATGAAGCTGGTCCTGCTTAGGCGAAGGATTTCTCCCCCACATCATAGCGCCAATCCTTCTATCGAAATCATCAAGAAATTCCATACGAATCACCGCTCCCGCAGGCGTAGAATGCAGATAATGATTCTGGCGAATCCATTCATCGATTTCTCTATCATGGCAAATATGTAATTTCATTTCCTGATCTCCTCCGTCGCGCCGAAGAATACGGCGAGGAACGCGAGGAAAAACACCGTGACAGCGCCGGCAAATCCGATGGCGCCGAGTGTGACGTCGCCCGTGAACATCGATACGATGCATGTGACGACCGCGGCGATGAACAGCACTCCGAAAATGAGGAGCAGTAAAGGTAAAATTCGTTTCATGCTTCCCTCCTAAAATGGCAGATCATCGTCCGGCGCGAGTTCATCGAACGCGGGAGCCGCATTCTCCCCGCCCGCAGGCTCTTCCTCGCGCCGCCGTTCCACGAAGCTTGCTTCGTCGGCGACAACCTCGGTGGCGTACCGCTTGGAGCCGTCGCTCGCCGTCCATGAGCGCGTTTGTATCTGTCCGCAGATGCAGATGGCATCCCCCTTGCGGAAATACTTTGCGATGAACTCCGCCGTGCTTCTCCATGCGACGATGCTTATAAAGTCGCTTTGCGGCGTCTCTCCGGCTTTTGTATATCGGCGGTTCACTCCTATCGAGAATGAACAGACCGAAACGCCGCTCGGCGTTTGCTTCAGCTCCGCGTCCGCGGTCATATGACCGATCAGGACCACTTTATTTAAACTTGCCATGTTTTCCTCCTTACAGATAATTTCGATGGATAATTTCCATAAATTCCTCTCTTGTGTGCGTGCGCTCGTAGACGCGCTGACAAAGACGCTTGAGCCTGCGGTTCAGCTCCTCATTCCCATGGACGGAATCGTCCGACATATTATGATGGCGCGCGCAGAGCCGCACGACAAAGCCGTGACGCTCCGACGCCTGCCTGCGGCTGCCCTCATATACATGGTGCCAATGCAGGTCCCGTGTCGTATGGCAGAGGAAGCATTCCTCCGTATTTCGCTGGAGAATGGACTTCATCGCCATGCCTCCTTGAGGGACGCAAGCTCTGCGGGGGGCATCGTTTCGATGCCGAGCGAGCGGCAGTCCTCGACCACCGCGTCGATGAGCCGCGACATCTGCGCTGTGTCATAGGCGGAGGAGCCCTCGTACAAAATCACATTCATACAGCCCGTAAATTTGCTCGGGAACGGCTCCGTAATCCATCCCAGTCCGTTTCGCTGCCATCCGCGGCAAACCATGTCCATCGCATGCTCTCTCACGCATACAATGGAGGAATTGCCCCCGATCTCACGGATTTCCTCCCGATAAATCTCCGTTTTACTGACGGGGAGCTTTTCCGCCAGCTTGTCCAGCAAAACCCACAGATACGCATTGGCATCAAGACTGCGTCCATGCCGCCACTTCTTCATCTGAAAGTCGATATCGACGTCCCGCAGGGCATCCACAAGCTCCCCGATATCGCCGTCCACCTCGATGGTGAGAAGCTGCCTGCGGCTTTTTGGTATCACCGAGAAGCTTACCATGCGCCCTCTCATGACGCCTCGCGGATGGGCGCATCCGCCCTGATTTTCGCCATGGCATCCTCATAGTATCCGCACGGCAGATCCCAAAGCATTTTTACGCCGTAAGCCGCAAGAAGCTCTTTTAACTTCCTTTTCGCGTCGGGATTCTCCCTGCATTTCCCGAACGCTTCCTCAAATGTCCGCAGCAGCGTCTCTCCCTGCTGTCTTGTGATCGTCTCCTCCGGCGGAGGCGGCATGTCAGGCGTTTCCTCCGGCTTTGCAGGCGGTTCCGGCGGGGGCGGTACATCGGCCTTCTCCGTCCGTGCAGGCTTTGCAGGCGCCGGCGCAGGGGTCTGCGGCGCATTCTGCGATTCCTCCCAGAGAAACACGACCTTGCCCTTGCTGTCCTGAATGGCAAGTCTTGTGATCTTCTCACGCACCTCATCCACCCGCATTTCGGACACGGAATATTTTTCATAAGGATTCGCCAGGATAAATTTGCCGTCCCGCCTGGGGTCCGGCTTTGTGATGCCCGCAATGAAAATGAAGATCTTCGTATACAGCTCCCGCCCGATGCCGACATTGAAGCAGGCGCGCTTAAAGGCGTCGGACGCCTCGCCCTTCTCCTTTTCCGTATTCGATTCCGTCCCGCAGTCGCATTTTGAAATCCACTCCTTCTTTTCCGCATCCCAAATGTCTACCGTGCAGTAGAGATTGTCGTTGATGACCTCATACCGGTTCCGCCATCCGAAGATCCCGAAGGTCTCGTCAAGGATACGCTTGTCCACTCTCGCATCCTTATAGATGAGGAACTGCGCGCCCTTGGCCGTCAAATTTGCCGCGCGCACCTCCACCTCATCCGGACGCAGCGCACGGATTTTCACCTGTTCCATCTTATCCTCCTTTACCGGACCTGCAGGTTTTGGCGTGCTTCAAGCCTCGCGCCGGCGATCTCCTCGCCCGCAAGCAGCGCCTTTTTCACCGCCGTTTTGTTGATACTTGGTTCCTTGTAGTTTAGAAAATCGTCGTGGTTTTCCTCCGCCCAGCGGATAAAATCCGCCTCATGGTCGATTTCCACCGCCTCACTCCTGCGAAACCGGATCAGACTGCGCGGTGTTTCCACCTTTGTCACGCCGGCATGCAGGAGCATGTCCGAAAGATAGGCCTTCAGCCTGTCATAGGTACGCTCCTTGCTCCTTCTGCGCTCAGAAAGATTGTCCTCCTCAGCCCTCAGCGCCGCGGCGTCCGCCTCCAGCGCCTTGAGCATGCATGCGATCCCATCCGCCTTTTCCTCCAGCGCCCCGCGGATGCCCTCCAGCGTATCCGCAAGCAGTTCCTCCGGAAGCTCGCCCGTCTCCAGCTTGTCCATCAGCTCCCGATAGTCCGATGCCAGCTCATACAGCTTCATGCAAATGCCCCCTCTCTTTCGTCGAATCTATGACGAAGATACTCTCTCTCGTCGCCCTGATATTTGCTGAGATTCTCGACCACCTCGTCGTACAGCTCGTCCCTGCATTTCTCGCACAAATGATACTCGAGTTCATCCTCGCGGAAAAAGAACCGGCACCGTGAGCATGTATACGCTTCCTCGAAATCCTCCGTCCCACATTCGGGGCAAAGATATCGGTACCGCGTCCCTTCTCCTTCCAGATAGGTGTCGCGCACCATCTCACCCTCGTCGAACACGTGCCCGCGACTGCATTTGTACGTTATCATATTTTCCTCCTTAAATTTTGACATTTTGATCCATCGCTGATTTCCCGAACCGCTGCAAAGCATCCAGCAGTTCCTTTTCACGCTGTATCCATTCTTCTTCCGTCAAAATCGGGCGGCGAAGAACGATCTTGACTGCTCCACCGGATGGGGATGTGGTCGCCATCGCCCGCTCGCGGTACTTTCTCCCGTCTATTTCTACCATTCTCCATTCATTCTCCATCATCCGCCCCTCCTCTCGTGGTATTTTATGCATGAATCCCTTGGATTGATAAAA
>CALWJT010000026.1 GCA_944381075.1 uncultured Clostridia bacterium | reverse complement strand
TGCTGAAGAGATCGGTGTTGAGTTTAGCGTGCGGGAGTTTATTTGACGCAAGACCTGCTTTAGTCGATGCAGTTTATTCTGTTCCTCTTGCAAAAAAAGGGGCCGCACTTCTGGGTGCGGCCCCTTTTTTTGCGGGAAATTTTCATCTTCGGGCCTGAAAAAGCGCTTCAAAAAGATGTTCCCGCTTTTTCAAGCAGCTATACAAACAGCGAGTACACCATCATTCCGATCGTAAAAATAAGCGCCGCGATCATCCCGGCATTCAGAAAAACGACCGAACGGGTTTTCTCCGGAATGACGATTTCTCCCTGCTGAAAACGGAACCGTCTGATTTTGACACAAAACAGCACCAAGCCTGCGATCGCCAATCCGAAAAACAGCAGGTAGTAGAAAAGAGCGACCAATACGATCGATAGATCGGAGAAGGTCAGGGCGGCAAGCTCTTCGTTTGTCATCCCCGCGATAGAATCCATACGCTCTATCAGGCGCCCCGCTATCTCCGAATTGAGCACGCCGGAAAAGCAGTTGAAAACGGCATGCAGGAGTATGCAGAGCCAAATTTTCCCGCTGCGGCAATAAAGATACGCCAAAATAACTCCTGCGCCGAATGCGTAGAAAAATTGGCTGAAATTCATATGAAACAGCGCGAACAGGAGAGCGGACAACAGGATGCAGATCTTTTCCCCATACCGATACATCCGGTCGATCAGCAATTTTCGGAAAAACAGCTCCTCCAAAATGGGCGCGAGGAGCCCCACCGTCAATAAATTCAGCCACGGATCCGTTTCAAAAATGACCTCCGACACGGCATTGCCGACGGAGCTGCCGCTTACCGCATTCCAAAGAGAAAGAAAAAGCGAGCCGATAAGGCTTCCGGCAATGGATACCGCGAAGCATATGCACAGCAGCTGAAAAAAGCGTCCTCCGGAAAACGGGCGGCGCGCCGGCGCTGAGCATGGTATCGGACGCAGCAGGAAGCTGCCGACAATCAATGCCGCAGCCAGGGTTCCCTCGTTGAAAAGCAGCAGATACCGATAATAAAAATTGACAGCAGGCAAATCGTAAAGCTCCTCCTGCCATACCGCAGCGACCCCGATCAAAAGCATCAAAATCTGCCAAACGCCAAGAACGGCGACCAGCGACCATCCGATACGGCTGAAGCCCTTTTTCATATTGTAAAAAGGCGCCTTCCCCTCCCGTACAGCCTCTGACGTGTTCGCCTCCTCTAAAGCAGGATCCATATGACCCTCCGATACCGAAAAGTTCTCTTTGTCTTCCATTTTGTCAGTGCTCCCCCTTTCTCTGCCGTTTTGGCGGCCTCTCCCATCCTTTTGTATGCCGATGCCATTCCAAAAATATCGGTTAGCTGTCCTGCCGCCAGATTTTCTAATCGCAGGCATCTGCCGTACCTCTCCTGCGATAGAAAATCCCATTTTATCCACGGCCGAATATTTTTATTATTATAATAGCACAAACTTTGTTCTAAGTCAATCGCAGCGCAAAAAAATATCGGACCGTTTGAACCGGTCCGATAGGAATCCTGATATCATTAAACCAGCTTTACAAGCGCCATCTCCGCGGCGTCGCCGCGACGCGGGCCGAGCTTATAAACGGCTGTATAGCCGCCGTTTCTCGCCGCATAAGAGGGAGCGATTTCATCAAACAGCTTCTTGACGACATCTTCCTTTGTGATAAAGGAAAGGGCCGCACGGCGGGACGCAAGCGTATTCTTCTTGCCGAGCGTTATCATCTTGTCTGTCAGAGCTTTTACTTCCTTTGCTCTTGTTACGGTCGTTTCGATCGATCCGTTCTCCAAAAGCAAGGTCACCATGCCTTTCAGCATAGCCATTCTATGGGCAGTCGGTCTGCCAAGTTTTCTGGTTCCGGGCATTATAACGATCCTCCTTTGCCTGTTATATCAATTGGCGAGGCTTTCAGGATTTATTCCACAAGCAACAAAGCCGTCAGAAAATATGTTCCTTCCCTCGGCTTATAAAATCCATTCCACGCCTCATATCCCGCAAAGCATGCGGGACAGGAATTTATCCCTGTCGGGATGATATACTTTTGGGTGTCTATTTTGTCTATCTTTGCTCAGGTACAGAATAGCATTCGCAAAATAGACTCATTCCTCTTCTTTTTTGAGACTGAGTCCAAGCGACTGCAATTTCTGAATGACCTCCTCGAGCGATTTTTTGCCGAGGTTGCGGACCTTGATCATATCCGCTTCCGTGCTGCTCGTGAGATCCTCTACCGTATCGATGCCCGCGCGCTTCAAGCAGTTAAAGCTGCGCACAGACAGGTCAAGCTCCTCAATGGTCATCTCAAGGACTTTTTCCTTTTTGGTCTCTTCTCTTTCTACCATGATCTCTGCGCTCTTTGCTTCGTCAGACAGCTCCACAAAGAGGTTGAGATGTTCGTTGAGTATCTTGGCTCCGAGCGATACGGCTTCTCTGGCAGAGATCGTACCGTTCGTCAATACATTCAGCGTAAGCTTATCATAATCGACCACATTCCCGACACGGGTAGGATCCACCTGATAGCTTACATTATAGACAGGAGTAAAAATAGAATCCACATAAATAACGCCGATTTGTCCAGCCGAGTAGGTCTGCTTGTTCTTTTCCTGAGAAACATACCCGCGGCCATGATCGAAGGTAAGCTCCATTTTGAAATGAACACCGTCGGAAACCGTCGCGATGTGGTGCTCCGGATTCAGGATCTCAATGTCGGCATCACATGCAATGTCGCCTGCGGTAACATCCTTCGGACCTGTAACGTCAATCGACACCGTCTTCGGAGACTGCGGATGAAGCCTTGCCGTGATCCCCTTCACATTCAGAACGATCTCGCAGACGTCCTCCTTGACACCGGGAACCGTTGAGATTTCGTGGAGAATATCCTTGTCGCCGCCGCTGATTTTAATGCTGACAACGGCAACACCGGGAAGGGAGCTGAGCAGCACTCTGCGCAGCGAATTTCCAAGCGTAATGCCATAGCCTCTTTCCAGCGGCTCAAGCACAAACGTACCCTTCTTAGGATCGTTATCCGATTCGACGACGGTTATATTCGGTCTTTCTATTTCAATCATCTAATTAACCCTCCTACTTGTTATAAAATACAAACACATTTGTATCGGGGAATGACGCATATCCGAATCAGCCATGACCTCTCCGGAGCTTTGCGTCGGGGGTCATGATTATTTGGAGTAAAGCTCAACGATCAAGTGCTCGGACACCTCGTAATCGATGTCATCACGTGCAGGCATTGCAACGATTTTTCCTTCCAGGGAATCGGCCGCTTTATCGATCCATTTCGGCATCGGCTTCTTGCCGAATTCTTCTACCAGGGATTTGAACTTCTCGCTGGAACGGGATCTTTCCGAAACGGCTATCACATCGCCAAGGCGGACCTGATACGACGGGATGTTGACACGCTTTCCGTTCACCGTGAAATGCGCATGGTTGACAAGCTGACGCGCTTCACGGCGTGTGCTTGCAAAGCCCATACGGAATACAACACTGTCCAGACGGCGCTCCAGCTCCTGCAAAAGAAGCTCACCGGTCACGCCCTGCTTGCGCTCCGCTCTCTCATAATAGGAATGGAACTGCTTTTCCAAAACCCCATAGATGAATTTTACTTTCTGTTTTTCCAACAGCTGCATTCCATATTCGGACTGCTTGCGGCGCATCTGCTTCGGGTTGCGCTTGGTTTCCTTGGAATAGCCGAGAACGGCCGGAGATAAGCCCAGCGTTTTGCAGCGCTTCAGTACGGGCTGTGTGTTCTTTGCCATAATTTTGATACCTCCCTTACATTATACGCGTCTGATTTTCGGCGGTCTGCATCCATTGTGCGGTACCGGCGTGACGTCGCGGATGACTGTGATCTCCAGTCCCTGCGTCTGAAGCGCGCGGATCGCAGATTCTCTGCCCTGGCCAGGGCCCTTTACATAGACCTCGACGCTTTTCATTCCGTTGTCGGCGGCAATTTTCGCGGCAGTCTCCGCCGCCATCTGCGCGGCAAATGCCGTCGATTTCCGGGAGCCCTTGAAGCCAAGCTCTCCGGCAGACGCCCACGATACTGTATTTCCATTTACATCAGTGATAGTTACGATCGTATTGTTATAGGTCGCACGGATATGAGCCGCGCCTTTTTCGACATTTTTGCGTTCGCGGCGTTTTCTGACCACTTTTTTGGTCGCTGTTGCTGCTTTAGCCATGATTTGTCTATCACTCCTTATTTCTTCTTATTTGCAATGGTTTTCGCAGGACCTTTTCTGGTTCTTGCGTTCGTCTTTGTCCTCTGACCGCGGACAGGCAGACCCTTTCTGTGCCGGATGCCGCGATAGCAGCCGATCTCCACCATTCTCTTGATATCCATCGAAATATCGCGGCGCAGGTCGCCCTCTACCTTATGGAAATTTTCGATTTCATCACGGAGCTTGGAAACATCGTCTTCGGTAAGATCCTTGCAGCGGGTATCCGGATCGATTCCCGTTTTTGCGAGGATTTGATTCGAGGTTGCTCTGCCGATCCCGTAAATATACGTAAGACCGATCTCAACTCTCTTCTGATTTGGAATTTCAACGCCAGCTATACGAGCCATTCTGGAAATACACCTCCTTTTTTGTAGTTCGATTAGCCCTGTTTCTGCTTATGCTTAGGATTTTCGCAGATGACCATTACATGGCCTTTTCTTTTGATGATCTTGCATTTGTTGCAAATTTTCTTTACGGAAGGTCTCACTTTCATGTGGTTTGCACCGTTCCTTTCTTTCTTGAATATAAAATGTTTCCCCGAAAGACTTAGCTTTCACGCAGTCTCCACGTGATGCGTCCCTTGTTGAGGTCATAAATCGAAACCTCAACCGTCACCTTATCTCCCGGAACAATTTGAATTGAATTCATACGGAGCTTGCCCGATATCTGCGACAGCACGATATGTCCGTTGGGCAGCTTTACCTTGAAGGTAGCGCCGGGCATCGCCTCGATGACCGTACCCTCAAATTCCATCACGTCGTCCTTTGGCATAATGCCCCTCCTTAAATTCTGAAATTTAACTTTGGGCCAGCGTTTCCAGATTCAAAGATGAAATCTTCCGGCGCAGAAAGCTATCGTTTATCTTTCCCGCGCGAAGAAGCCTCACATCCTCCTCTGAAAGCCTTGCAATAACATTTAAGTGCCGCATCTTTTTCTTTTTCGGAAACATGAGCTTTCGCGTTCTGCCGTCCGCAGCAAGAACATGCTGCCCGTCGATTCCTGCAATGACGACAAGAATCAGTCCCGCGTCATGCCCCGCCATGGAAATTGCGATCTCACCGACCCTTGGGTCCTCCCGCAGGGGGATCACCGTCTCTCTATCGGAGCGCTTTTTTCTTTTCATAGCAAAGAAATCACGACTCCACCAGAGTGAGGAATACCGGCTCGCCGTCTGTGACCGCCACGGTATGCTCATAATGGGCAGAAAGCTGTCCGTCTGCGGTAATTACAGTCCATCCGTCGGATAGGACCTTCACATCTGCCGAACCCATATTGATCATCGGCTCAATGGCAATGGTCATCCCCGGGTAAAGGCGGGCGCCCCTGCCGGCAGTTCCAAAATTCGGCACCTCAGGGTCCTCGTGAAGATTCTGTCCGACCCCATGGCCGACATACTTACGAACGACGCCGTAGCCAAAGTGCTCCGCGTGAGCGCTCACCGCCGAACCGATATCTCCGAGCCTGCCGCCCGCCACAGCCTTTTCTGCACCGCAAAAAAAGCTCTCGCGCGTGACCTGGATCAGCTTCTCGGCCTCCTGAGTGATCTTTCCCACGCCAAAGGTATTCGCACTGTCGCCGTGAAAGCCGTGATAGCAGGCGCCGACATCGATTTTCACGATATCGCCCTCCTGCAGGATCCGCTCGGCACTCGGTATGCCGTGGATCACCTCATTGTTGATACTGATGCAGGCACTTCCCGGAAAGCCTCCATAACCGAGGAAGGAGGGCTTTGCGCCGCACTTCTCAATATAATGCCGAATGACAGTATCCAGTTCCCCCGTACTGACACCCTCTTTTATATGATCGCGCGCCGTAAGGATCGCCTCTCCCGTAATTCT